>JBMYWX010000109.1:0-9830 GCA_049607825.1 Nitrospirales bacterium | reverse complement strand
CTTGAATGGTGTTCCAGTACAGAAGGTAGCGATCGGGATCATTGTGAATGGTCCGCATCATGGATGGCCATGGTTTTTTTATAACCGCGAATCCGCCACCATGTGGAATGCTTTTCCCATCTCGATCTACCACATCAGCTTCAATTCCTAAAAACGGCCTCGTGGCCGAACCTGGTTTTAGGGGTACGCAGGGGAGGGGAGTGACCAGGATACTGCCAGTTTCAGTTTGCCACCAGGTATCCATAATGGGTTTGCTGCTGCCAGTGACGCGATAAAACCATTCCCAGGCTTCGGGATTGATGGGTTCACCCACTGACCCCAATACCCGTAGTGATGACAAGTCATATTTTCCTGGCCATTCTTCTCCGTACTTCATGAGTAACCGGAGGGCAGTTGGGGTCGTGTAGAAAATTGATACGCCGTACCGTTCAATTAAATCCCACCAACGCCCAGGGTTTGGATAATCGGGTTTGCCTTCCGCGGTGAGAATTGTTCCCCCATTGAGCAACGGACCGTACACAATGTAACTGTGCCCTGTGACCCAACCTGGATCTGCTACACAAAAGTAGACGTCTTCATCCTTGAGATCAAAGACATACTTCGTCGTGATGTAGGTTCCGACCATGTATCCGCCATGGACGTGGACGACCCCTTTGGGTTTACCCGTGGTGCCTGATGTATAGAGAATATAGAGGGGTGCTTCAGAGTCGAGTTGTAGTGCGTCACAGCTTGTTGATTGGCCTGTGAGCCATTCTTCCCAATCGATTTCTTTGTTCGATGAAAGGGCTTGACCATTTTTCTTCCGATGAACCACCACGACTTTTTCTACGCTCGGACAGTCTGCGATCGCCTCATCGACCACTGGTTTAAGTGGGATGGTTTTGGATCGGTCATACCCAACGTCTGCGGTGATGACGAGTTTGGCTTCAGCATCTAGAATGCGTGACTTAAGCGCGGGAGCACTAAATCCTGAATAGATGACCGAATGAATGAGTCCTATACGGGCGCAGGCTAGCATGGCGACAATTTGCTCAGGAATCTTTGGTAGATAGATGGTGACCCGGTCACCCTTGTGTAACCCAAGGGACTTTAGTGCGTTCGCACATTTATTGACCTGACGATAGAGTTCGGCATAGGTGAAGATGCGTTCCTCGCCTTCCTCACCTACCCAGATGACAGCTACTTTATTCTTTCGCCATGAGTTCACATGGCGGTCAAGGCAGTTGTAGGAAATATTGCATGTGCCGCCCACAAACCACTTGGCCCAGGGGTAGTTCCACTCGAGTACCTTTTGCCATGGCGAAAACCAGTGTAGTTCCTTGGCAATATCTTCCCAAAACTTTTCAGGATCTGCAATGGATTCTTTGTATGCCGTATCATAGTCTTGGATGTAGGCTTGAGATTTAAGATCCGCTGGTGGCTCAATCACACGACCAGACTTTTGTAGCGTTTCAATGTTTTCTTCCATCAGATCACTCCTTGTTCATCTCAGATGAGCGAAACGAAATTCCGATTATGAATGATGTTCAATAGTTTTCTTAACAAGTAATGCCGGCCATTATCCTGTGCATGCGTTAATTTGGCAATGCCTGTGGGGGTTGATGCTCTGGCCGGAGGAGGTCAAGTACGGTTTTCACCGGATTGAATGTCAGGGCTGGAACCTCGATAAAAATGGTATTCCAGAAGGCCATCGCTCCATTCCACAATCCTGGTAACTCAAGAGCTTGTAAATCACGTCCTTGATACGACTTCATTGAAATAAATCCGGTGTTGGGATCGGAAAACCTCGGTAAGTCAAAGGTCTTTCCTTGGAAATCTTTCACGGCGCAAACCAAGTCTACCGGATTAAAATGTGTTGACGTTTGTAGAATGGCTTGTTGCTCTTTTGAGTCAGAATCAACTTGGGACGATTCCACGATTTGCCGCGTACATGTGCCGTCTTGATGAGCGACCCAAAAAGGACCACCGCCTGGTTCACCTGAATTTGGCACCATGCCACAGACTCGTAAGGGGCGATTGAGTTGTGTGAATAAAAATTGCTGTTGTGTTTTAACCGACCGAGTTTTTAGCTCCTTTGAAATCGTGATGCCAACAACATCTTGCGCAAAGAGCACGATTTCGTTAAGTAGATCAGATTCGATGTGTGAATGGGACAGCTTGTTCAGATAGGAAAAGAGTTGTTGTTGAATGGTGACTAGATACCCACCTAAGGCTTTCTTGTAAAGATTGGGTTGATCCGTTAAGCGTTCGGGGACAACGTTGTCAATATTTTTGATGAAGACGATATCACCTTGGTAATCGTAGAGGTTCTTAAGTAAGGCTCCATGGCCTCCAGGGCGGAATACAAGTTTTCCATTCGAATCTCGAAAGGGCTGATTCTCTAAATCGGCTGCGATCGTGTCGGTTGATGACTGCTGATGTGAAAAGGTGATGTTAATCTGCGGGTCAGTATTTCCGTTTCGACTGAAAATGTGTGTGAGATGTTCTCGTATTTGCTCCTCATGTTCAGGGGAAACAGTGAAGTGCATCCGTACGACTCCAGATGCATCTTGTGCATAGGCACGACCTTCGTGCATATGTTCTTCAATAGGCGTACGTGGATGATCGGAGTATTGATGAAATTGGAGTAAGCCTTTGGGAAGGTGGGCATATCCTAACCCAGGAGTGTGAAGTAGAGTTTCTAAAATTTCTCGCCAATGTTGGGTCTGAGTTGTTACGCCTTTAAGAGAGAGTTGAGTCTGCAGGTCAGTATAGAAGGCAAAAGATTCTAATTGCTGAAAGAATTGCCTCAGAGCCGTTGAGTTGTTGCCATGTGATAGCAGATCCTCGTATGAGGATTGGGCCCTGGATGTTGATGTTTGTTCAAGGGCGGTCAGTAATATTTTAAACATGCGAGAGGCTGCGCCTGAAGCTGGGACGAATTTAGTCACCCGACCCGATGCCATCGCTTCATGGAAGGTGTGTGCATAGTGCTCAAGTTCTGTCGCGCTGAATTTGGTGATGCCGTCGCCAATGGTGCAGGGACGGTCAAGGCGAGTGAATGGTATGCCTTGGCGGAAGGTTGTGAGTTGCTGTTCGATCTCTTGAAGTGAGATCCCTTGGGATTGAATATGTTGTTGATCGTTATCTGTCAGTGTGGACATGAGACGGGTTCAATGAGTCGAGAGGGAAATTCAAGAGATTAGGACAAGAGGCCTGTTATGATTTTATGGGACAAGTGAACAGTTGTCGAGAGATGATGATGAATCACTCTTTTACTTGAGCTTCAACTTTGTCGATGGATGGCCATTAGTCTGCGCCTCCCTTCATATATCCCAATCCGATTTTCAGGGCGCGGCGCGTGATTTCTGTCCAACGAGCTTCAGGGTATTCTTCAAGTACTTTAGCAGAACTCGGATCTTGAATAACTAAATCAGCAATTTTGATCATTCCATCTTCTATTTTCACATTGGCCACTAGTAATCTCCTTTAATCCTGGGGACATGTCACTTATACTTGCTGGAGTTTCAGTGCGTTTATCGTTTTCTTGACAGGCTCAAAAGCTGATGATAGCATTTTTTTGAAGTAAGACGCGAATATCCCTTTCAGTTGTTAGCTAGGTAATGACCATTTATTAATGACTCTTTTGAGCTACACACAACTACACACGATGATTCCCACACATTTCTTATTACAGAATAAACCGAGGATTTTGCGACTATATCTTTGTGTTGCCATATTTCTTGTTTTGAGCATGTCTGCCTGTGGTGGCCCGCCTACATGGGTAATGGAAGGTTCGGGAACGTTTAATAAGGAAGGGACGAAATCCATTTATGGTGTGGGTTCCATTAACGGCGTCAATAATGAACCGTTAGCATGGGAAGCTGCGGAAAACCGATCTCGAGCGCAGCTTGCCAAAACCTTTGAGACCTACACTGGCTATCTGATGGAAGATTATGCGGCCTCCACCAATGCCGGCGATGTGTCAAAAGTCACTGAAGAACAAAATATTGAACGTGCCATCAAGACAGTCACGAAGGTCACATTAAATGGAGTGCGACCGATTGATCGCTTTAAAGATGAAGAGGCGAATAGTTATCATGTGCTAACAAAACTCTCCTTAAAAGAAATGCAGGAGGCGTTACAAGAAGCACAAGAGTTAAGTCGGGAAGTCAAAGAATATGTCAAAGACAATGCTGAACGTCTTTTTAAGAAACTTGAGAAGGAAGAGTCCAAGCCTTAATCTTACTGCAAACCGAGTCGTGAGAACATATGTATGAATGATATTCAATCAGTCACTACACAATATGGGCTAAAAGTTGGAGCCAGTCTATGCCTTGTCCTGATGTTGATCGCTCTGCCAGGGTGTGGGTCGGGGAAGAAAGTGACTCGTGTTGATACGGGCGTGGTGACTGACTTTAGTGGGCGGTGGAACGATACAGACTCACGGATGGTTGCGGAAACAATGATTAAAGAAATGACCTCGCGTCCTTGGTTAGACAATTTCAGTCAAGCAAAGGGGCGACAACCGGTGGTGATTGTTGGGTCAGTTTTAAACAAGAGTAATGAACACATTAATGTGCAGACATTTATCACTGACCTTGAACGGGAAATGACGAATTCGCAAAAGGTGACATTCGTGGCAACAAAAAGCGAACGAAATGAAATTCGTGAAGAGCGACGCGATCAGGCTGTGCATTCGAAAGAAGATACCCAAAAAGGTCCAGGTCAGGAACTTGGAGCCGATTTTATGATGAAGGGGTATATTTCGAACATTTTGGATGAGGGGGATGGTACCAAAGCTGTGTACTACCAAGTCGACCTTGATTTGATTGATTTGGAAAATAATGTCAAATCTTGGTACGGACAGAAGAAGATTAAGAAAGTTATTGAAAAGAAACGTTTCCTATTTTAGTGATATTCTTGAGCTAATGTTGTACTGTGGGTCTTTGTCAGTGTGATGCCCTTCCAAGTCAATCCTCTGAGTATGTCTCTGTCCATCGTGTTTGTGCAGTAAATCTAAACTCCTCCTTTTTTACTCGCCATAGCGGAGTGTTCTGGCTTCCCACCATTCTGTTGTGTCTCGTGTCTGTTTTGTCAGGGTGCAGTTCCCTAAATCATTATCGGGACGTGGAGAAAAGCCTGCTAGCTGGGAACCCGGACCAAGCCGATCAACTCGTACGTAAAGCCAAAAAGGATTATGGTCAACGAAATCGGCTTCTCTATCTCATGGATCGAGGGATGACCTTGCATTTAGCTGGGCGATATCAAGAAAGCAATCTCTTACTTGAAGATGCTGATACGCTAATCGAAGATTTTTATACTACACGAATTCGAGATGAAGTCTCTGCCATTCTCCTCAGTGAAACACGACTTCCTTATCAAGGTGATCCCTACGAACAGGTCATGGTGAATGTACTCAAGGCCCTCAACTATGCTGTCCTTCATGATCTCCCGGCTGCCTTGGTTGAAGCGAGACGAATTGATCATCGACTGAATCTGATTGGGGATTCTGTCGAAAGCGATGAATATCACGAAGACCCATTTGCACGTTACCTCACGGGCCTTCTCTATGAATCATCAGGCGACTCCAATAATGCGTTCATTGCCTATCGAAAAGCGGAGGAAGGGTATCGGCTGGCTGAGTCATGGTCACACGTGGCGATGCCACCCTTATTGAGAGATGATTTGTTACGAACATCGAAGGCCATAGGTTTAACTGAGGAATTCCATGCCTATCAACTGGCGTACCCAGAGGCATTAGAGCCATTAAGGAATCAAGATGATATGGCTCAAGTCGTGGTTGTCAGTCTCAATGGACGTGGTCCGACAAAGAAGGATCTGTTTCTGGATGTGCCTATTAGCCTCGATGCCTTGCAGCTTATTGCGCTGACCAAGAATGGTCTTGGCCGAACCTCTCGGCGGACACGGATTGCAGACTCCGTACTGTATGGTCTTCAAGGTGACATTGCGAGAGTCGCTCTTCCACGCGTCCTCTCTCAGACATCTCCTGTCTCTCATAGCATTATTCGGGTCGATAATGGTGTGGAGTCATTTCAAAAAAATACACAACGAATGTATGATGTGAACGCCGTCGCAAAAAAGAATTTAGATGATGGGTATACCGCATTGGCTATTCGAGCCGTCGCACGAGCTGCGATGAAGATGGCTGCCGCTGTTAGCATTGGGTACGGTGCTCGGTCTGCAGTCAACAAGAAGTCTCAGGCGGTAGTGGGTCTTGCGGCTGCGAGTATTGCGAAAATTTTTGCAATTGCTACTGAAGAAGCCGATATTCGAACCTGGAGAACGCTGCCTGGAGAATTTCAAGTAGCGCGACTGTGGGTGCCACCCGGCACCTATTCTCTCACTGTGGATTCGTATGATCCTCGTGGGCAAGCATTACCGGGTCAGCTGACTCAACAGGTGACGCTGAAGAGTGGAGACACGCACTTCCTGACTCAACGGATTTTACGATAAATGAGTGAATTCGTCGGTTCTCGTTGCTATCATATGCGACTTCTCGCCTCTCTCGGTCTCTTGAGTCTGCTTGCCAATTGTTCCTTTTTGGGTGGACAGCCAATGCCCGATTGGATTGAGGGACGTAGTCAGCAATTTCCCAGAGAACAGTATTTAGTCGGAAGAGGAGAAGCTGACTCACGCGAATCAGCTGAACAACGCGCCTATGCCGCGATAGCTCGAATTTTTTCTGCACGCGTGAAGGCTCAGTTACGAGACAGTGAAGTTTACACCCAATGGGATCGAGAGGATCAGACGACGACCAATCGACAGTTATCGCTTGACCACCTTACCCAGGTCTCCACAGAGAAAGTGTTAGAAGATGTTCAAGTTCTCGATGCATGGTATCAATCAGAAGATGAGCGGTACTTTGCCTTAGCTGGATTAAATCGTGCAAAGGCTGAACGTGTATTGGTTGAACGAATTTCCGAATATGATAGGGCGATAGAGGTGAACCTTGAGGACGGTCGCAATTCGACGGATGTTTTAGCGAAAATTCGTGGCCTCAAACGTGCTTTACGAGATTTGCGACGAAGGAAAATTGTCAATGCTGATTTACAAATTGTCAGATTGACCGGGGAGGGAGCCCGTGCTTCATATTCTGTTGCCGATATTCAACGGGAACTCCACGATTATCTTTTGACCGATGTCCGTATTGATGTCAAGATTGCAGGCGAGCAGCAGTTGCAGATTCAGCAAGCGGTACGGGAAGGATTAAAGCGAGAAGGATTTGTTACTCTTGGTCAACGGTTGAATGGTTCAACTGATAAAGACTCTGATTCTACTCTTGACTCGGATCCTGGCTTAGAAGCGATAAGTCCTGATTTGCTCATTACGGGAATCACGCGCATAGATGATCTGAGGTTGTTTGATCCACTCTTTAAATATGTTCGCTGGTGTAGTGATCTTCAGATTCTTGAACCAGACAGCCAGCGAATAATTGGTGTGATCTCTCGTTCAGGGAAAGAAGGGCATATCACACAACAAGAAGCACGAGTAAGAGCCATCCACGCGATGCAAGGTGCCGTGTCTTCAGAAATTTCTCAATCCTTAGCACGCTATATTTATGATGATGGTCAGATGTCTCTTTCTTCCTCAGCTTCATGTCTTCCTCCAAACTAGAATCCTCACCTTATTTGTTGTGAAAAAAGAGAGTTGGCAAAGGAAAGGTTCGTGAAAAGAGCGATGATTATCATAAGTATTATTCTTGGTCTTCTTTTCATCCTTGTCCTGGCTCTTCCGTATCTGCTTGACCTCAATCGGTATCGTGATCACTATATCCCACTTGTAGAGCGAGCCCTCAATCGGAAAGTCGACATTTCGAATATTCGTATGATGTGGTTTCCGAATCTCGGAATTCAAATCGATGATGCCAAGATTTACGATGATCCACATGTTACTCAACAGCCATTCGTGGAAGTCACCTCTATTGAACTTGCGGTTAAATGGAAACCATTGTTCCAACGACGAATAGAAGTTCAGAGTCTGACATTAGATCAGCCGTTTATTTCGATCATTCATACGAAAGATGAAGCTATGAATGTCGCAACATTAGGGAAGCGAAAGCCGACCGAGGACGATGCAGCATCTGTAGATGAATCTTTCTTGGCCGTGTTGGGCGTTGAACAGCTCATCATTTTAGAGGGGACCATCAGTTACGAAGATCACTCCAAAGAACAATTCAACACGTATCAGTTAAAGAATTTCGAGATGCGGACGGAATCAGTCAGCTTAGGTGATACGGCAAAGATTTCTGCCCAAGCAACGTTAACGCCTCAGCAGCTTCCTTTGTCTGTAGAGGCCAGCCTTGGCCCCTTGCAGCAGAATTTTGATATTCCTCATATTGAAGCATTCGTAATAGTAGGGACCTCGAGTATAGTTGCCAAAGGGCAGGCTTTGGATGGAACAGTAGATATCGATTTACGCTCATCAGAAATTTCACTCAATGATCTTCCGCTTCATGTTCACTTGGATAAGCCTGTAGTCTTAACCGATGTTTTTGCTCATATTAACACTGTTATTTCTCATAAGGATGCATCGCCATCTTCTCAAAAGGAATTAACGGTCAGTCCATTTAGCGTACAAATGGAAATGGGATCGTCGATACTCAACGTCACTGGATCGGCGGTTGGGCAAATGGTCGAGGTCCAGGCAACGGCTCCAGTGATTCACAGTGAAGATTTGCCATTTCCCTTATCTCTACATGGTCCAGTTTCGGTCAGTAACCTCGAGGTAAAGGTTCAAACTGATGGAGCATTGGTTGATGTGACGGCACTGACGGGTAAGGTGTTCGACGGTCACTTCAGAGCGAGGGGAGCATGGGATGGAGGGACCACGTTTCACTCATTAGGAGAATTGCAAAATATAAATGTAGAACAGGTACAAAAAGTACTGAAACCGGCTCCAGTCACTTTACATGGAACAGGGGCCATGAATTGGAATATTAACGGGACATTAGTTCCAGGAAAATTTCCTCCTCTTTCTGGTCGAGCTCAATTGACCATTGGGGACGGCCAATTGAATGGGATCGATTTGCTACAACGTATTGAGCAAATATTAAAGCTCAAGAACCCCTTGAGTACAAGGCGAGGAGTGACAACCTTTTCAAGGTTTCAAGGAAAAGTCGAGTTCCTTAAAGATGGAATTCCTATCAAGTCTGTTCGGCTAGAAGGCCATGAAAAAGAATTTCTTATGCAAGGGGCAGGAAAAGTAAATCTCGATCAGTCCATCATGGTCAATGGAAACCTTCGATTAGGGGAAAATGTATCTGGAAAAATTATGAAGCAAATGCCCTTGGCTAAGATAGCACTTCAAGAAGACAATCTTGTCGTTCCCTTTACCATTAAAGGTACGTTGTCCGAACCGAACGTAGGGTTAGATTTTAACTCCATTCAAAAGAGGATCCAAAATCAAGTTGGCCAAGCCGTGCAAGATATTCTCAAAGGTGATCCTAAGGACGTGAAGGAAATATTGAAGCAAGGTAAGAGTTTTTTTAAAGGATTGTTTGGAAAGTAATTTACACTCACTGATGTCTTTCGGTGTGGCTGTGCACCTTTGCAGAGATTTCTTTTGGCAGAATGAGAAACTGGCCCAGGCATCTTACCGTAAAATCACAGTATTCCCTTAAGGTTATGGGGGCAGAGAATCAATTTTCCTTGTCGTTATTCATATCGTGGCACAAGTTTAATGACTTTCTTTTTTAGAAGTTCTTTTTTCTTGACATTGACCAATTTACAAATGGCTCCGCCCGTAGGGTAGTACACTCCAGTCACGCCACCGGTACCAATGGTGATGAATTCTTGTGCAGTTGCTGACATGGCTACAACCGTCGACAA
>JBMYWX010000108.1:0-9854 GCA_049607825.1 Nitrospirales bacterium | reverse complement strand
AAGATACTTATTGAGCGGGATGCGTGCGTTATCAGGACGGCCATGAAGGCAAGTGTTTAGAGGAGGCAAAGACATGTGGGGCGAGAAAGGCAAACCAAAAAAAGAAACCATCTTTGAAGACGACCACTACACATTTCTTGGAAAAGGTGTAGACTTCAAAGGCAAAGCCCAATTTGAAGGGACGGTTCGGGTAGACGGGCACTTTGAAGGAGAAATTACCACCGATGATACGTTGATCATTGGGGAACATGCTGTGATTAAAGGCACGATTATCGGTGGTACCATTGTCAGTGGTGGCCGTGTGGAAGGGAATATCACAGCTACTCACAAGGTGCAGCTACTGAAACCGGCAGTCTTGATCGGTGATGTTCATGCTCCAGGTTTTTCAATGGAAGATGGTGTATACTTTCATGGGATGTGTGATATGGGTGCTGCCCCTGCACAAGTTTTTGATGTTGAGGCTGATCATACTGAAAATGGAAATCATGAGTCTAAAGACCTCCAAGTTGCCCACGATTCTCGTTCAAAGTTCTAATCTCCCAACTAATTAGGCCTTACGTGTCTATTCGACCCACAGTTATTCTCGGAATGAGTGGAGGAGTGGATAGCTCTGTCGCTGCTTCCATTCTTGTTGAGCAAGGCTATGATGTCCGAGGCGTCACTCTGCAGGTTTGGGAAGAAGAAACTGAAGAAACGCGAACTTCAAAGCGATGGGAAGAGCGTGGATGTTGCAAGGTAGGAATTGCCAAACATGTGGCCAAGCTGTTGGATATCCCTCATGAAGTCATTGATACTCGAGAACTCTTCCAAAAAGGTGTCATAGACGATTTCACCCAAGCCTATCTCAGCGGAACCACGCCTAATCCTTGTGTACGATGCAATGAACGCGTCAAATTTGGGTCTCTTTATAAACAGGCTCAAAAAATGGGTGCTGATTTTGTGGCAACCGGTCATTACGCGAAGATTAGTGGAAAAATGTCTGGAGGTTTTCAACTGGGAGTGGCTGATGATCGGAAGAAAGATCAATCATATTTCTTGTATCGTATTTCTCCTGAATGGTTACCCTATATCCTCTTTCCTGTAGGCTCTCTTCAAAAATCTGAAGTATGGAAGCGGGCAGAAGAAATGGGGTTACCAACCGAAGAACTCAAAGAAAGCCAAGAAATTTGTTTTGTGACACAAGGTGATTATAGAGAATTCCTTAAGGAAAATGCTCCTGAATCGATGAAGCCTGGGACATTTGTCGATATGCAAGGGAGTACCCTGGGACAGCATGATGGGGTGGCATTTTATACCTCCGGCCAACGAAAAGGATTGGGCATTGCCACAGGAGAGCGCTTATATGTTCAGCGCGTGATCCCTGACTCCAATACTGTTGTGCTTGGGCCAGTGGAATATCTCAATAGTTGGGAATGTCGAATTAAAGATTTAAATATCTTTGATAAAGCCCAACTCACTGAAGGCACGCAAGTTCTTGTAAAATGCCGATATGCTTCACCGCCAGTGAGCGCTACCCTTACCTGGGGTGGTGAAGATACTATTGTTTTGGAGTTTAACGTGGCGCAACGTGCGTTAAGCCCAGGACAGTCTGTGGTGATTTACAACGACTCAGGGTTGGTCTTAGGCGGTGGGATTCTTCAACGTGATCAGGAACCCATTCAAATTGAACACAAGATTTCATCTGTAGAACGACAATCGTCCTAGCGTTTTTTTTTTACACGTTTTTCTAGTAAATTCCCCCATTTGAGTTGACAGTCCTATCCCTCCGTGCTAATTTTTGTCCGTTTGCGCTCTCCTCCATTATAGCTGTTCCTATACACTTCCCACGTTTGCATTAAGCTGTGGAAGCAAACACGGTCTTGGACAACTGAAATGGACCTATTGATGTCGGTAGGTACACCTTAAACCGCACCAATCGTAAATACATGTGGGTTCGCGAAATCCACTAAGCGAAGATCTGGAGATCCAGTAACCAGTGAATAAAAGTTCAGTTGCTCGTCGGTATGCTATCGCGCTTTTCAATTTGCTCGATGAAGGGAATATTTCTGTTGTCAGTGATAGCTTGAATGCCTTCTCACATTCGTTTAATACCTCTCAATCCTTTAAGCATGCCATTGCTTCACCTGTTTTTACATTAGAAGAAAAGAATGGTCTTCTTCAGGAACTGAGCGATCGAACCGGAGCCCCAACAGTTCTGAAACAATTTTGCGAACAATTGTTACGAAAAAATAGAGGCGGCATTCTTCCTGAAATAGCTGAGGCATTTAATGATTTGGTAGATCAAAAAAAGGGATTGCAGCATGTATGGATTACTTCAGCGAAGGAAATCTCTTCTTCGGAGCAGCAACAGTTACAATCCGATCTAACCTCCAAGTTGAAACAATCCGTGAAACTGAAATTTGAAACGAATCCAAGTCTAATTGCTGGGCTCCAAATTCGAATTGGAAGCCATGTCTTTGATAATACGGTTCGAGGAAAACTGTCCAATATGAGGACCCGCCTGGCGAAGGGGTAAATTATGCAGATTAAGGCAGAAGAGATCAGTTCGATTATTCAAGAGAAAATAAAAGACTTCGATCAGCGGGTCGATGTTCAGGAGATGGGATATGTCATCCAAGTAGGTGACAACATCGCCAAAGTCTATGGTCTCGATGGAGCCATGTCTGGGGAACTGCTTGAATTTCCCGGTGGATTATATGGAGTAGCACTCAATCTAGAAGAAGATAGCGTAGGTGTGGTGTTACTCGGGGAAGATGTGGGCATTCGTGAGGGCGATCCTGTTAAACGTACGGGTCGAATCGCCGAAGTCCCTGTGGGCGATGCGTTGGTCGGTCGAGTTGTCGATTCGATTGGTATGCCCATTGATGGAAAAGGCACTATCAATTCCACTGAGTCTAGGCTGCTTGAAATCAAAGCGCCTGGGGTCGTGGATCGGCAATCGGTTGGCGAGCCTCTACAAACAGGACTAAAGGCCATTGATGCGATGATTCCTGTTGGGCGGGGACAACGGGAGCTCATTATTGGAGATCGTCAGACTGGAAAAACGGCCATAGCTATCGACACGATCATTAATCAAAAAGGCTTAGACGTCTATTGTTTCTACGTTGCTATCGGGCAAAAGCGTTCGACTGTTGCTCGAGTGGTGAAGACGTTAGAAGATCATGGGGCCATGGAATACACCACGGTCATTTCGGCTACCGCCAGTGACTCTGCTTCGTTACAGTTTTTTGCACCATATGCCGGTGTGACCATGGCGGAATATTTCCGTGACAATGGGAAGCATGCACTTATCGTGTATGATGATTTGTCAAAACATGCCACGGCCTATCGGCAGCTTTCCCTTCTACTTAGACGGCCTCCAGGCCGTGAAGCCTATCCAGGTGATGTGTTTTTCTTGCATTCTCGGTTATTAGAACGTGCAGCAAAGATGAGTGATGAAAAAGGTTCTGGTAGTTTGACGGCCTTGCCAATCATCGAAACACAAGCAGGCGACGTTTCTGCTTATATTCCCACCAATGTGATTTCCATTACTGATGGCCAAATATTCCTAGCTTCCGACTTGTTTTATTCAGGTATACGACCAGCGATTAACGTTGGGCTTTCGGTTTCTCGCGTCGGAGGGTCGGCTCAAATTAAAACGATGAAACAGGTTGCAGGGACTCTTAGGTTAGATCTGGCGCAATATCGGGAAATGGCAGCGTTTGCTCAGTTTGGTAGTGATTTAGATAAAGCCACACAAGCTCAGTTGGCTCGAGGTGAACGGATGGTAGAATTGCTCAAACAAGAGCAATACAAGCCCATGCCAGTTGCCACACAAGTTCTTTCTATTTATGCCGGTGTCAATGGCTTCCTTGACGATGTGCCTGTCAATAAAATTCGTGAATTTGAACAAGGGCTCATCGAATATGTGAAAGAGAAAAACCTTCAAATGCTTGATGAGGTCAAATCGATTAAGAAGATCGATGATGAATTCGGTGGCAAGCTGAAGCAAGTCATCACTGAGTTTAAGAAATCAAAAGGTTACTAGAAGAAACAAACGTATCTTGTCGCTCGTATTTCGTATCTCGTTTAAGAAAAAATGTGATGTGAAGTGTGAAGCGACAAAAAATGCTGTAGATGACTCTTAACACGAGATACGAGCAACGAACGACGAGTAACGAAAGTCATGCCTAGTTTACAAAGTCTACGACGGAAAATTGCTTCCGTTAAAAATACTCAAAAAATTACCAAAGCCATGAAGATGGTGGCGGCGGCAAAATTGAAACGTGCGCAAGAACGTATTCTTTCGGCTCGACCTTATGCCCTTCAGTTACGGGAAGTGATGGGTAATTTAAGCCAGCGCGTCAACAGATCCTCCCATCCGCTCTTAAGCCGACGTGATGGCAAGACGCTTGAACTGCTGGTGGTGACAAGTGATCGCGGTCTATGCGGAGGCTTTAACACAAATATTCTACGTCGGGCTAGCGAGTTTTTAGAAGAACAACGTCGATTAGGAAAACAGGTGTCTGTAAGCCTTGTCGGCCGGAAGTCCATTGATTTTTTTAAACGACGTGATTGGCCTATTCGACAAGAATGGCCAGGGGTATTCGATCGTCTCAGTTTTGAGCATGCGTTGGACATTGGTCAAAACGTCGTGTCTCAATATCATGAAGGCACATTTGATCAACTGTATGTTGTCTACAATGAATTTAAGTCCGCCATGCAGCAAGAAGTCATCGTAGAGAAATATTTGCCCATTGAATCCCTTGATTCGGTCAATGGAGAAGAGGCGGAATCAATAGGCGGCGGCTATCTCTATGAACCAGATGAAGGGGAGTTGTTGGAGACGTTATTACCGAAACATTTTGAGATTCAAATGTATCGGGCATTGTTAGAGTCAGCCGCGGCGGAACAGGCTGCACGGATGACGGCAATGGACGGAGCCACTCGGAATGCTGGAGAACTGATTAAGAAAGTGACGTTGTTTTACAATAAGACTCGTCAGGCAGCCATTACCAAAGAACTAATGGATATCGTTGGAGGCGCAGAAGCGATCAAATAAAAACGTGAAGCATCGTTTGTCGCTCCTATTTCGGGAGAAGAGCGTTCTGTATAATGAGTTCCCATGAGCCTTCCCAGACGAAATACGATTCAGGAGCAACGAGATACGAGACGTGTTGGGTAAACCCAAATTAAGGAGCCTATTGTGAGTACGGAAAACGGAAAAATCGTCCAAGTCATTGGGCCAGTGGTCGACATTGAGTTCCCGCCAGGGAAGCTCCCGAATATCTTTAATGCCTTGACGATTGCCCAAGCGGCGGGAGAGCAGGCTGGTGAGTCAGGAGACACTCTGACTCTGGAGGTTGCCCAGCATCTCGGAGAAAATCGGGTTCGCGCGATTTCTATGTCCTCAACTGATGGGTTAGTCAGAGGGCTTGAAGTGGTGGATACCGGTGCCGCGATTTCCGTTCCAGTAGGGAAAGAAACATTGGGTCGGATTATGAACGTGTTAGGTGATCCAGTCGATGGATATGGCCCTGTTCCAGCGAAGCAACGTTGGTCCATCCACCGTTCTGCTCCAGCGTTAGAAGACCAAGAAACCAAAACTGAAGTCTTGGAAACTGGCATTAAAGTTGTTGATTTGCTGGAGCCATATGCCAAAGGTGGAAAAGTCGGACTCTTTGGTGGGGCCGGTGTCGGAAAAACTGTCATTATCATGGAGCTCATCAACAATATTGCGCTGCATCATGGTGGCTATTCGGTTTTTGCCGGTGTGGGGGAACGAACTCGAGAAGGCAATGACCTGTGGCATGAAATGCAGGACTCTAAAGTTATTGACCCCAAAGATTTTTCTAAGTCAAAAGCTGCCCTTGTGTATGGTCAGATGAATGAGCCGCCGGGTGCTCGGCTGCGTGTCGGCTTAACAGGTCTGACTATTGCTGAATATTTCCGCGATCAAGAAAATCAAGACGTGTTGTTGTTTGTCGACAATATCTTCCGGTTTACGCAAGCGGGCTCGGAAGTGTCAGCGTTGTTAGGGCGCATGCCTTCAGCTGTGGGATATCAGCCTACGCTAGGTACTGAAATGGGAACCTTGCAAGAACGTATTACGTCCACGAAAAATGGCTCTATCACCTCAGTCCAAGCCGTCTATGTGCCCGCAGACGATTTAACTGATCCGGCACCAGCAACGGCTTTTGCTCACTTAGATGCCACGACCGTGTTATCTCGGAGTTTGGCAGAGCTGGGCATTTATCCAGCTGTGGATCCATTGGATTCCACATCTCGGATTTTGGATCCGCAAATATTGGGTGATGAACATTACGGAGTGGTGCAACGAGTCCAAGGGACCTTGCAAAAGTACAAAGACTTGCAAGACATCATCGCGATTTTGGGAATGGACGAATTATCTGAAGATGATAAACAAACCGTGGCCCGAGCTCGTAAGTTACAACGTTTCTTATCCCAACCCTTCCATGTGGCTGAAGCGTTCACTGGATCGCCTGGAAAATATGTGAAATTGGCTGATACCGTTCGCAGTTTCAAAGAGATTGTCGATGGTAAATATGACCACTTGCCAGAACAGGCATTTTATATGGTAGGCCCGATTGAAGAAGCCATCGAGAAAGCTGAAAAATTAGGATATAAAGTGTAATGGCCAATTCTGCTGCCGACGTGACGGCTGGTAAAATTCTTCTAGAGGTTGTCACCCCCGACCATCGCCTCCTTAGTCAAGAAGTCGACTATGTTTCTGCACCTGGGAGCGAGGGCGACTTTGGAGTTCTTCCAGGACATTGTCATTTTCTCACGACTCTGCGAATTGGCGAATTGCAATATCGTATTGGTGAGAAAACCGAGTTCATGTCTGTCTTGTGGGGATTTGCAGAAGTCACTCCTAAAAAAGTCACGATACTTGCCGAGATTGCTGAAAAAGCTGAAGACATCAATGTCGAACGTGCAGAAGAAGCTGTTCGTGATGCTGAACAAAAACTTGAACGAGGGGGACTTCCCTCAGAGGTCAAGGAAGCGCAGATTAGTCTTGAAAAAGCTCGCCTTCGTCAAAAAATCGCCGGTCGGCTCCAACAGCGTGGTTCTCTTTCCTCTCACTAACCCTCTCTCTTTTCCTCTCTCATCCCATGCCGCACGTTGAAACGCGGACTGAAATTATTGTTACTCCTGGTGAAGCTACGAAACGGCTCGATCATTTTCTTGCCAATCGAGACCCCTATTTCTCCCGAACTACCCTTCAACGTCTTATTGTGGATGGCCATATCACGATAGACGGCCAGTCTATAAAGCCCAGCCATAAAATCAAACCTGGCGATCGAATTGTTCTGAACGTTCCTCGGCCAGAACCGCTAGAGATTGAACCTGAGGCTATTCCCATCGAGGTATTGTATGAAGATGATTCATTGCTGGTCGTCAATAAGTCTGCTGGGCTTGTGGTCCATCCCGCTCCAGGTCATTGGTCTGGAACATTAGTAAACGCATTGTTACATCATATGACTACGAGTGCGGGAGCCCTCTCTATTATTGGGGGAAGGGAACGGCCTGGTCTTGTGCATCGTTTGGATAAAGATACGACAGGAGTCCTCGTTGTTGCAAAAGACGACTACACCCATCGTTCACTTTCTGCACAATTTAAAGCTCATAGTATTACTCGGGTGTATGAAGCAGTTGTGTGGGAAAAACCAAAAGCAAACCAAGGTCGGATTGAATTAGCCATCGGTCGCGACACAAAGGATCGAAAAAAATTTTCCTCACGAACGACAAGACCCAAAGACTCTTTGACCATGTATAAAGTTCTTGAGCGTTTTGGGAAATGTGCCAGCCATCTTGCGTTGACTCCAGGCACAGGCCGAACACATCAACTTCGTGTGCATCTCAATTCCCTAAATTGTCCAATTTTAGGGGACATTACTTATGGTGGGAAAAAAGTGGTTGAGGTTAAAGATGTCGTTGTTCCACGTGTGATGCTTCATGCAAGAGTGTTAGGATTTGTTCATCCAGTTAGCGAAAAAGAAATGATCTTGCAAGCGCCAATTCCGGCGGATATAGTTGATGTCATGGATGCGCTACGACGAGCGACAACTCCTGCAGAGCTCTAATTTTTATCGCGAGTTCATAAGGAAAAAATTCTTTTCGAAGCAAGGGGTAGAAAGTGATGGGTAAACTTGAAGAAATTGAACCCGCTAAAGTCATCGATACAATTGGAGAGCTAATTGCTGGGCTTTCAGCGTTTGCCGCTAAAGTTCCAGCTCAGTCTTTCATGTCAATTCCTGGAATGCGTCCAACAGAAGAAGCTGTCGAATCGTATGAGGACACCGTGTATCAATTTCGTGATCGTGCTGGTACAACCTTTAAAGGCCTCTCTCCCCTATTAATCGATTCACTTGAAGCCTTTGAAGCTGGAAAAATATTTGATGCTGTTCCACCATTACAGCAAGCTGTAGAGCTAGTAGTCGAAATTCACAAAGACGAAAAAGTAAAGTTTACTCCACCCGAACAAGAACGTCTTCGCGATTTTTATCATCGTCTTCACAAACTGTTTCCAGAAGCAAACAAACCTGAAGTTGATCTCCCACCACCAACCTCCTATTAGTGTATTTCTTTCTCTGATCCCTGATTCAACCATAATGCAATAGATAAGAGAATGTTGCTAGATGTCCCGCTAAGTTTGTGTGCAGTCTGACAAGTTTTTGTTATCTTGCACAAGAATTTCTTCCAGCAGACTTTTCTATTTCCTTCTTTGCAATTCTTCACAACCTACAACAAAACCCAATAAATTCTCATAAATTCCTAGGCGACATCAACCATGGCCAAGGAATAAATGTCAGTTTCTTGGCAAAGAATTATTTTTGGGAAATCCAGAATTTCCTGAAAATGTGGCTCCTCGCCATGAAAATTTCACACAGGGGTTTGAATAGGTAGAAGCTAAACATGCCAAAGGAAACTTAGTCACCAGGCCTACTCACTGGGGGCGCATATATCTCTAAACTTTTCAAGATTTCTAGTCGATAGAATTGACAAGGAATCCCAGACTCAGAAGTGTGGTTGTTTATGAGGGTCTCGATGAAGTCCAAAGATGTTGAGATTAGATTAGTTCGAGATTGAATAATATGAACGAGTAGAAGACAGAAGTAAGAACACTACCTCGTATCAGCTCAGGAATTAAGGAGTGTTGAATTGAAAAATTAAGGATTTCTGCCAAAAGGAATCCGATTACGAATGTTGAGTCTCCAGTATTTCTATTTTCCCTTCATACGCCCGTCGATGTTTTCTTTGCTGTGATATCTACTATGTGGAAATTCTTTAATGGGAAAGAGGTCTTTAAAAACTACCGGGGGCAGTGGGACGACTTGAATTCAAAAATCGATAATCATGTACTACTTGATTCCAAGTTTTGGGAAGCATTGGTACATCAGTTTTCAAATGACAAAACCTTATTGGGTATTTGTGATAGTCGTGAATATCCAGGGATGGCACTTGTTACAAATGATCGACTGGGAATGTGGAGCACGTTTCAACCTTCTCAAGCGCCAATTGGTCCCATCCTTCTTGGAAACTCAGAGAATATTGAAGGACAGTTGAAAGATATCCTTAGAAGTTTGCCGGGATATGCATTGGGGTTAGGTGTCACACAACAAGATCCGAGTTTTGGATATTTTCATTCTCTTGGAACGCACGAGGCTGTTGAAGTGAAGGATTATTTGACAACTTCTCGGATTTCCGTACATGAGGAATTTGAACAGTATTGGAACGCGAGGGGAAATGATTTAAGAACTAATATTCGAAAGCGGTTACGACGATTGGAGAGAGAAGGCTTGAACGTGTCTCTGGATATCTATTCTGATCCGGAAGAAATGAGTCGTTGT
>JBMYWX010000107.1:0-9957 GCA_049607825.1 Nitrospirales bacterium | reverse complement strand
ACCGCGCCTTATCCGCATGTTCTAATAAATTTTCTCGTCGTTTCGTCTGCTTGATCTCGGATGCCCGCGCAAGCAGTGTATCAAGTTCTCCATATTCATTGATGAGCTGCGCTGCCGTTTTAATGCCAATACCTGGCACTCCTGGTACATTATCGGTCGAATCGCCTGCAAGTGCTTGTACATCAACGACCTTCTCTGGAAACACCCCGAACTTTTCTTTCACTTCCTTTGTGCCAATGAATCGATTTTTGATGGAATCATACATCCTTACACGATCGGACACGAGTTGCATGAGGTCTTTATCTGAAGACACAATCGTAACCGTCGCTTCGGTCTGAAGGGCCATATGTGCATAGGTTGCAATGAGATCATCCGCCTCAAACCCAGGCGCGTCAATGCAATCGAGGTTGAAAGCTCGCGTGGCTTCGCGAACCAGCGCAAATTGGGGAATCAGTTCATCAGGAGTCTCTGCCCGATTCGCTTTATATTCTGGAGAGATGTCATTCCGAAACGTCACTCTGGCTGCATCAAAAATCACAGCAACATGCTTCGGTTCCATATCATCCAATTGCTTCATTAGCATTTGCATAAACCCGAAAACGGCATTGACCGGAGTACCATCAGGAGCTGTTAGAGGCTTAATGGCATGATACGCCCGAAAAATAAAGCCCGAGGCATCAATTAGGACCAGATGACGAAGGGGAAGTGTTGCAAGAGCTTCTTGAGATGTATTCACTGACTATTCCTTGGCAAAATAAATTATTTGCCTTGAACATACCTGAGGAAGATATCAGTGTCGATATCAAAAAAAATGGCGAACTAATCTTCTGTCTTGCGGCAAGCGTCAGCCATGCAAGAGAATTCACGACAGACAATAGATACCATCGGGCTGAGTGCAGAGGCACCGGGGCTATTTCCCGATGCCTCTCTCCAATCCCAGGCTTACTCGGTGAGAACGCGATTTAAGGCAGTCTCAAATAATACGGAAGAGGCATAAAGCCATATTGAGGAAACCCTAAAGAATAAGATCCCCTAGGGTTACAATTCGAAGAAATGTAGGGTAGGCCAAATAAGGTCAGGGATTGTGCACATACTATGAACAGATGTGGAAGGAACATCAAACGCTCTCCTAACAGCATTCTGCGAGATAAGACTTCATTACCATTTCTCCCTTCAGATAAATTACTAATAAAGCAAACGTAATGCCGAATAGAGCGCTCGACCAAATTTGTTGGGAATCAGTGAGTTAGAAGAGGTGGATGACAAGAAAAGCAAAAGGAACGTGGGACAGAGCGAAGGCAGCTCCCTTCAGTCAGGAGCTAGACCATTGAAGGGTAGCTACAAATATGAAGCAAGGCTAATGAATGGGAAACATGTTTATTGTTGGTCAACAACCCGACCCCTTAGAAAGAATCAATTAGAAATCTTGACCTGGGGGATCAGCAGGTCATCACCAATTCTCGAAGATAGGGAGATTCCAGTCCATGGCCAGGAACCTTGTACGTGGCCCATACTCTTGGGAAGCCATATAACATGGGACATTTCTACCTGCTCTCACGCATATTGCTTCGCTAATGGTGGCCCAAGATGAATAGCCTGCTCCGAATTCAGAAGCCAATTCGCCAAGGCTCGAATTTCTCCAAGATTAAACGGTTTTTCCAAAACTGCACGAGCTCCCGATTGAAGAGCCTGCGTCTTCACTTCCTGACTTGGATTACCAGTCACGACAATCACTGCTGGCACTTTTCTGTGGTTTTTCTTCACCACCCGGTTAAGAAATTCAAGACCGGAAAGAACCGGCATATTGTTGTCAGTAATTATCAGATCTGGTTGATGTTGTTCGAACATGCCCAGACCCAACGCTCCATTTTCTGCTTCCCTGCACACATACCCTTCTGATTCGAAGAGGAATCGTAAGACCATTCGCGCGAAGGAATCATCGTCAATAATGAGAATACATTTCGAATTTCTAGATCCCGGATCTACTGCTGTTGATACATGGTCTCCATAATCCATTGCTGTTCTCCTTGTATAAGTAAAATAGAAACAACACTTTTCACCAGTTATCTCTTGTTGGCTATGCAAACAACTTCTCCACCAGATGAATAATTTCTGTTCTGACGTATTCCATTTATATCTATGTGTCGAACATAGTCAGAGGACGGTTCATCTTGATGAAAGAGGAATTGAGCTATTCTTCTCTCAACAGCGTCCGTGAACTTACATCTCATGGTTTGATGTCATAAGAGGTTCAATACCCTCGACAAAGCACACTCATTCCACCAATAAGCCCGATACCCGTCATGAATACTGCAATGAAAAATTCCATTGGCTTTTGCTCCTAAACTCAATGACTGTCATAGGCGATGAAATATGAGCAAAGCACATACCAATTCAAGCTTCTATAAACATAAGATTATTAGTTTTTTCTAACTCACTGTTTTTATGAGAAAAAATTTCTTTCAAAACTTGAATTATTTGATTGTTTCTATGCTGAAGGGCAGAAACAAGGAGTTATCGAATAGGATGACAGATGTATCTAAATAGATAATCAGGAATTGATTCATAGCGATGAGAAGGAGGTTAGATCTGAAATGGACGAATGGACTTACTCTTCTCGCAAGACAGCTAAAGGCGGTTGAGCAAGTAAACGGAAACTACTGAGAAAGCCAACGAGAAGCGTCAGCAGAATAGTGAGCAAACAAGCCATGGCAAGAGTTTCGACTTGAAATGTCCATTCTAAGTCCAAGAAAAAATGAAGGATTCCCCAAGACAATAGACTGGCCAACCCAACACCAATCACGCCAGCCAAACTACCCAGAATGCCAAATTCCATCGCTAGAGATTGCGTAATCATTCTACGAGTTCCACCTAAGGCCTTGAGAATGGCCGCTTCGTAGAGACGTCTGTACCGTGTCGTGGAAAGGGCTGCTGTCATGACAATGGTGCCATTGACGATACATAAAAGCGCCATACCTTGAATGGCCCATGCTAGCTGTTCAAGCAAATGAGCAATGTTGTCTAAAACATCGCCAACATTAATCGCCGTGACATTCGGCAATGTCGAGACAAGGG
Source organism: Nitrospirales bacterium (assembly GCA_049607825.1). Classification (GTDB taxonomy): domain Bacteria; phylum Nitrospirota; class Nitrospiria; order Nitrospirales; family UBA8639; genus JAGQKC01. The sequence goes on along the minus strand of JBMYWX010000107.1, from coordinate 6,882 downwards.
CTTGCTGCAAAGGAATCTCATTGAGCTTAGAAACTCGAGCTGTTGAAATATAGGTCATGGGAGCCTCATTGAGGGACTCAGGAAAAAGAATCATAAAAAAGTTCGTCGAGTAACTTCCCCAATCGACCTTCCGTGTGCTCTTAATTTTTGCAAAAAATGGGACTCCCTGAATATCAAATTCGAGAATCGACCCCAAACTCAATTTAAGATTTTTGGCAGCTTCTTCTTCTATTGATAATGCCGTAGGATGCTCTAGACTTGAAGGAAGAGATTGAGTATGGATTAGATCAGTATTTTTCCACCACTCGCCCTGAGTAATGGTATTGTCCTTTGGCAAATCAGCAAGGGCCGTCAAGACGTACTCTCGCGTAAAGTACCAGCCGTTCCGCTTACCTTTATGGGCCTCTGGGTCAATTCGTTGACCATCGATTGCCGTCAGACGAGATCGAACCACGGGTGTTAATTGATAGGCTCCCTCATCGGTCCATTGCTGAAGAAGATCATCAAAGACATCATGTTGATCAGGTTGAATGTCTATAAAGAAAAACGACGGGGCCTTATTTGGCATTCGTTCACCAAGAGCCTCCAAGAGAGATGTTTTAATAAGAGCAATCGACACAATAACCATGACACCAACACCAATCGCCACTGTCATGCCAGCAGTGTAATTCCCTGGACGCTGGAGATTACCGATAGCATTTCGAATCGTAAATGTTCTGAGGCGAGGTAAGAGCGTCAACACACGAAGCAGACTTTTTGCGGCGATCAGGAGAAGAAGTAAAGACACAAGAAACGCCGCGATGAAAAATAATCCCAAAGTCACAGACTGTGCTTGCCACATAGCCAATCCGGACAAACTGGCACACATCATAAACCCAATTAATAGTCGAATACGATCATGAAATATGCGTTTCATCATCTTCTGAGCCTGGCAAAAAACCGAGTCTGTCTTCATTTGCATATGGGCCTGGTCAATCTCTCTTCTAAAAACCAAGGCCGGAGGAACATGACGAATCGTGAGTAATGGCCATAACGTAAACACCAACGTAGACAACACACCCAAGAGAATTCCTTTCAACACCGGCGCGGCAGAAATTTGAAAATCAATAGGAAAGGGAAGGATGCCATCTAATAGCAAGGGCATAAGAAACTGAAAGGCAACGCCCAAACCTGCGCCAAAGACACTTCCGACTCCTCCCATCAGCAGACTTTGCAGTAAATAGATCATGATGATAAGTTGCGTACCTGCGCCAACCGTTTTCAGAATAGCGATGCTCGTCATTTTTTGTGAGATATAGCCTTGGATTGTACTGACAACCCCAATGCCACCCACAAATAAAGCCGTCAGGCCTATCAGGCCAAGATAGGTGGACAATTGATCCAGAAAACGTCGCACCCGCGGTTGAGCATCTCGGAACGTCGCGACCCGCACGCCTTCCTTGGCAAATCGTCCCCGAAGCTCTCCCAGGAGTGGGGTGAGAGACAGATTCGATGGAATGCGAAGTCGGTATCGTTCGCGAATACGACTTCCAGGTTGCAGAAGATCTGTTGCGACAAGTCCCTGACGAGAGATAATCACACGAGGCCCTAGACTAAACGCACTGGCCACACGATCCGGCTCTTTTTGGATCGTGCCAGTCACGATAAATTTTGATTGGCCAATGGAAATCTGGTCGCCTATTTCCGCAGCTAAGCTAATTAACAGAGAATTTTGGACAATGGCGCCAAAGCATGGATTCGCCTTACACTCCGATCCTTGGCCGGCAAGCAGAAAAGCAAGTGGTGCATTTGGATGAGTCTCGATAGCTCCGTAAAGAGGATAAGATGCTTCGACCGCCTTGAGTTCCACCAATTGTGTGGCCGACGGTTTGTCAGAAGGCTCAGCTCGTGAATCAACACTTGCTGCCATAGCCGCAATTTCACTCACACGCGATACGACAATCTCTCGAGCTTCTAGAGAGGCTAATGTGTCCCGACCAGCGGCACTCATCAAACGGCGTGAAGAAATCTCGAGGTCGCCCCCCAGCAGACTTCTTGCATCATGAAAAATTGCATCCTCAACGTTGGATGCAAACAACCCCACGCCCACTACAGCTCCTACGCCAATCGCGATACACACAAAGAAAAAGACGAATCGATGCCAGCTTGCCCGAGCCTCTCGCCAAGCCATGATAATGGGAAATGGAATCACGAGGGTACCTGTGATTTCACAATCGTGAAGCTGTAGACAACTCGATAAAAAATGCGTTTCATTAGGTCTCGACTTTCAGAGTACGCGTGCCCTCGAGCACCTACCTCCCGAACACGTGTAATCCAAACACGTGTGCAGCACTATGGCTCATCAAGATAAAACAACATAAATGGCCATTGGCCCCTAGCACTATTGTGTTCTCGAACACCTGTGATTTCATGACAGAGTAATCTGGAAGGTTCGATGAAGGAGTAGTGCCATAAGGCCCTAGAACTCTCAGCCTATTATTTCAGAAAACTGTCAGGGTGTCGGAATGAATACGTCCATCACGTAAGGAAATAACGCGCTGAGTTCGGTTGGCTAACGACGCATCATGTGTCACTAAGACCATGGTACTCCCATGATCTTGATTCAAACGAAATAAGAGATGAATGACTAGCTCCCCAGTGGCGCTATCTAAATTTCCCGTGGGCTCATCAGCAAAGAGTACAGGGGGTTTGGTCGAAAAGGCCCGAGCAACGGCTACACGTTGTTGCTCACCTCCAGATAACTGGACCGGGTAATGGGACTGACGATCCTCTAACTCCACAGCATGGAGTAAGTCTTTGGCCCTCTCCATCGCCCCAGGATCACCATTGAGTTCAAGGGGAAGCGCCACATTTTCCAGTGCGGTAAGAGTTGGTATAAGATGAAAGGATTGAAAGACGTAACCAATATGTTGTCGGCGGTGATGGACCATTTCGGTTTCGGATAAGGCAGTGATATCCGTGCCGTGAATCGTGATAGCCCCATGGGTAGGCCGATCCAACCCAGCCAGTAATCCAAGAAGTGTGGATTTTCCACTTCCAGATGGCCCAACAATAGACACAATTTGTTTCTGAGGAATCTCGAAGGTGATATCATCGAGAATCGTGACAAGGTGGTTCCCAGCCTGCAACTGCATCGCAAGATGTTCAACAACAATCATGTGCAGGCGAACTGTTGACGAAGAAAGATAGTCATGTCAGATACGAAGCAGATTCAAAATGTTGGTAGAAATTGGCAGCAACTTCTGTGTCTTATCATACCAATGTTATGCCTAACCTGTCTGGCCTTCTTCGGGTGCGATCGTGTTGCTGAAGATACACAACAGACCCAGTCCACCAAACAGGAAAAAGTGAATGAACAGATAACTCCGATAAAGGCCGACGACCGACCACGGATTGTCGCATTTGGGAATAGTTTAACCGCTGGCCTCGGCGTGTCCCCGAACGAATCCTATCCCGCGCGATTACAACAACGCTTAGACAAGGCCGGCTATTCCTACCGCGTCATCAATGCCGGCGTCAGCGGTGACACCACAGCTGGAGCCCTACGCCGATTGAACTGGGTGCTCAAAAACCAGCCCAAGATTGCGATCATCGAATTAGGAGCCAATGACGGCCTTCGCGGCCAGCCGGTAAAGAATATCTATGAGAATCTACGACAGATCATTCAAGGCCTCCAAAATGCAGGGGTGACCGTGTTACTTGCAGGCATGAAGATCCCTCCCAACTATGGCACTAACTACACGTCGCAATTTTCAGAAATGTACACCAAGTTAGCAGACGAATTTCATGTGGCGTTCATGCCATTTTTCTTGGAAGGTGTAGCAGCACATCGAGCATTAAATCAGGCTGATGGCATCCACCCGACAGGTGAAGGATACAGAATTATCATCGACCATCTCCTCCCAATTTTAGAACCCTTGCTATAGCGAATCCAAATACGTTCTAGTTGTGTCATGCCGACTTTCAACGCAGCATCATATACTGCAAGCGATGGAAGTTAATTGAATCGGTCATAGAAGCCAACCTGTCTACTTTGGGCTCCTAAAACGACAAAGTTCGCGCATAAAAAAAACCTCCCAGATATGATCGTAACCATATCCGGAAGGTTTTAAAAACTGGGAATAATTGTTGTAGTGGCTATTCCGACTTGAAGAAAATGTCGTACACGCCGTAGCCGAGGATCACGGCAATGAATCCCACGTACATGGCAGTAATGCCCTCATATCCTCCACCTGGTGCATTCGCTAACGCAGGGGATGCCGAAAGTACAAGAGCCGCCGCTGATCCCAAGAAACCTTTTGGTATGCTTTTCATAATGTGTTCCTCCCTTATCCGTTTTAATTGGCTGTCAAATTCAAATTGCCAACTCGGCATTTGAATCGAAGAGGATTCTATAAAATCTACGGTAGATTACGCAACAACCAGGCCGAAAAATATCAGAGTGACCTAACTCATACAAACTAGGCGTTACATACGGATAAATCTACTTAACTTACTGAAAGTATTAATATTTTTAATTTCTAAAGCCAAGATCATTCAGCAATGCTTGAGATTAAAGACCCTAGACCCCCTCAATTCTGGAATGGGAACCGTCGCAAAAAGGTGGCTTTTTTGTGTGCTTACACCCACACCAGGCCACTCTTTTGGCCTCTTTGAGTTCGACTTCCATTGGAGTATGCTCAGTTCCAGTATGTGACCCATCACAAAATGGTTGAGTTTTAGAACGACCACACTTGCACCAATAGTAGGTGCCTGGTTCCATTTCCAAAATGTACGGTAGCTTTTGGGGAATTATAATCGGATCTCCCATTGTTCCTCCTTCTCCCTGCTAAATAATCATTCAAAAACAAAAATCATATTTTGACTGGACACGATACAATAAATCAACAATAAGAATTATCCTGGTTTTTTCATCATTGCGAAATGGAATGTTCAAAAGGTTCCGTCCAGCAAGGCCGCAGTCACTTTGGCGGGCGGAACGTACAGGAAAGTACGTGAGCACGACTAAGGGACGAGAACGCCGCTGGCGGTCCTTTTCAACATTCCCTCAGCCACACTTGGGCTGTGGCCCACCGGGTCCCAACGCTCGGATCCAGACATAATCGGCAATACCACCATCGATTGCTGCTTGTACTTCATCTTCTCTGGTCGGATCTAACGAAATGAGATAAACAGAGACATCTTTTGTCGATGGGGCATCACGTCTCACCCGTCTAGGAACAGGAACGTCATACTGCACATGCCCACCTCCGGTATAACTCACCAATGGCCCCTGCTCTTGTGACTTGTTCTTTAAATAATGTGTGATGACCTTGGCCATACCCTCATCACGAAAGATCGAGGCTTGATAATATCTCTCATACATTTCTATGGTCATACCAGGATGGCATAGTTCTATAGGCTTAAAAATCACAGCCTTATATTCTTGATCATCTAATGAAATATCTTTCTTGACATCCCAGGTATCCATAACTGGGTCAAGTATCGCGGTCTGAAGGCCTTGCTTCGCCACCATACGCACTAACTGACGCGGAGGGTTAAGCCCATACAGTGGAAGCGTATGTTCCCGCGAAACCTGCACCAAAGGTTCATAGGTTTTAAAATCGCTTCCCCAACTCTGCTCCCAATGAGACTCCTTCAGAAACTGTTCATGCGTCAGAGCATGATGTTGAGTATACTGATCAAGGGCCGACTGCCCATCCCAGCTAAACATTTCCATGGCTAACGCCGGCTTCTTACCAGAAACTACTAATGATTCCAAAATCTGTACCGCCGCTTGGACATGGGAAGGCGTATAATGCTCCTCACCAACATAAACCACGTCGACATTCGCAAGATCAGACTTCAGCGCATCAAATGAAACACGCTTCCCTGTCTGCACATCAATAATCTGACCAACCTGGAATCTAGATGCTTCGGATGAAGTATCCGGCGTAGAAGCACATGCACTCTGGATCAACAGAAGACATAAGCAAGACCATAAGAATATCATTCGAAAATAACACAACTTTGTCTGTTCCATTGATAGTCTATGCATTAAAGATGATCTAACATACGGTCATTTTGACTGCAACCCATCTGCATTATATGATCGAAGTAAAGTGCAGACCCTCTAAGCCCGCACTGTTTTTTCATAGTAGTAGCCTAGAACGAAACGGCAATTAATTGAGACCGTTATATGGACTACGGATAAAAAGGTAATCATAAGGAAGAGAACGTGGGAGGGTAAGAAAAATTTGGTGCCGAAGGCGGGACTTGAACCCGCACGGCTTTCGCCACACGCCCCTTAAACGTGCGTGTCTGCCATTCCACCACTTCGGCACTGGGCCCATTATGAATCCCTTTTTTCCCCTTGTCAACGAACCGGGGCGCAAGTAAAATTTAAAGATTCTTATAGTTAGGTTCATCTATTCATCCTGAACGTTTTCATAAATTTCCCATGCCAAATTCGTCATCGCAACTCCCATCACCTGAATACCAGGAAAATTGGATTGGCGCTTTTTTCGATGTTGACAACACCTTAATCCCCGGTCTGTCAATCGAAGTGCTGTTTTTTCGGCATTTATGGAAATTAGGCGTGATTGGGTTTCAGCAGATGCGAGAGAGTATTTGGTTTTTGACGCAGCGCATTCCTCCGGTCTCGCTGAGTCCGCTCCGTCGTCATAAACTCTACTTAGTTGGTCAGCAACCAGGGTTTATCGAGCCGCTGGCTGATGAATTTGTCCGCAACGAAGTGTGCGCGAAACTCTCGATTCGCGGAGAGGGCATTCTCTCTCGCCATCAACAGGCTGGGCACCATGTCGCGTTAATCAGCGGATCGCCGGATTTTCTTGTCAAACCGCTCGCAGAAGTCTTGGGTGTCTCTATCGTCCAAGCTGCACG
>JBMYWX010000106.1:0-10060 GCA_049607825.1 Nitrospirales bacterium | reverse complement strand
GTAGCATTTCAGAACCTCTTTATTCTGGTAGGGTGGATATGCATTCAACATGTCCACTAGGAGGAAAAAATCTTACTAGATTGACAGTAAAATTTAGATCGGAAAATGCACTAAAAAACTTTAATCAAGAGAATCGTGTGCCATTTTCTATAGTCATAGACTGGGAGTTATATGAATTTTCATGAGAGCATGTCTCCTCCTGAAGACATTGTTACATGTACCTTTGCATAAATGCAGTCCACGGAAATTCAAATCTCTACCAGGAATTTATAAGTCATTTCGAATGCTTGCCAATGGCTCGACATTTCGTAACAACCCATTATGACCAGACATAGTACTACGAAATTTACATTCCAAGCCGTCTTACAATAACCAATATATGTATCAAGCTTATTTATCCCCTAGCCTACTCATTACCTATACATAGAATCTTGTTTGTCACCTCCTCGCTCCGCACTAATATTATACGCCTGCTTCTCATAGACCGAACGAATTCAGCGTGGAGGTTTTGCATTTATGCTTACCACCTTTATTCACTCATCAATACAAACGAATTCTTATTTAAGTATTTATAATGAATCGTCGACATAGGCTCAATATCATGCTTCAGGGGAAATCATGCCAGGACCATCATGCACCTGAATGAAGATTTACACATACCTGTTATGTGACTCTTATATGATACAATCGCCTTTATCGAGGTGTAGAATTATTCACACTCTTTGAACTATGGTGTCTTATAAAATGAAAAATATAGTATTCACAGTACTTTGCATTGGCCTTGCGCTTTCACTTGTTTTTTCAATTGGAGAGATTGTTCTTCGTATGGCTGGAATAGGCGAAGTTCAAGAACGGGAGACGATTTGGGTCAAACACACACCATTCAATCCATTTTTAATTTTTGGGCCATATCGCAATAACAAGTTCAAACTTAAAAATGGAACCTTCGCCAACTACAATTCCCAGGGATTTCGATTGGACAATGATGTTCCACACCAAAAACCTGAAGATGAATTTCGCATTATCGCACTTGGAGGATCGACAACCGCCAACCTAGGTAATGAGAGAGGGTTACATTATCCAGATCTCGCAACGGAACAATTGAACCAACGAGGCTTTACCAGTAAGAAAATCTTGGCCCTCAACACAGGCGTTCCCGCTTATACGACAGCCCACAGTCTTGTTCGGCTTCAATTTGATCTTTTACCATTCAAGCCTAATATGATTACCGTTATGCATAACATTAATGACTTACATGTCAATTATTTTCCCTATGAAGACCAAGAACAGAACAACTATGGCAATACATACTTTCATGAGAAATTTGCTCATCGCCTCTCAATTAAGCAAATTCCACTTTTACGAAAATCACGTGTTCTGGTCTTTTTTTTCAACTCCTTACAATCCTTAAAACAACAGTTCTTTGGAGATTCGGTTCAAGCAACAGAAGGCAAAGTGGTATATACCACCATGAAGTTTAGCAAGTCGGCTATTCCTCTCAAATCGAAAATTAACTTCCAGAACAATCTCATTACAATTGCGAATATCGCGAAGACTCATCACATTGCCCTAGTATTCATGACTCAACCTTCTATCATGACTGAAGAAATGATCGCTGGATTTTTTGGTCATAAAGAGTATAACGATATTGTCTGGTATCCAGAAAAAGCTCAAATGACGCAGCATTTTCGTGAGTACAATGATGTGATACGTAACGTCGCACAAAAGGAAGGAGTTTATCTAATTGATATGGCGCGTGAATTTGGAAAGGACCGGAATTTATTTGATGACATGGTACATTATTCATCTGACGGTGTTCAGCGCTTTGCTGACATCTATGCAAGGCATATAGAGACCATTATCAAGATAGAGGAGAACGCCCTTGGTGATAAGGTAAATTCATCAGAATAACTGTAACTATTCAGTCATGTTCTGTATATAATCACTCTGTCATTTCATGATGCCAGATTCATGTGTTACCCCCCAACCTCGACCTTGGACATATCTCTCTAAAAACAGACCCTCTGGTCATCAAATCCCATTCACAAACACCAGCTCACGTACGGAAGAAACGGTACAGCCTTCAGCTTGATCTTGTCGTTCGGCACACCTATTCCCCTGTCCCGTCAAAATTCAAATTTCCAACAGATTTTGTAAAGATTGAACAATAAAGGACCGAAAAAGCAGAGTTCCATGGGTTAACCTTGGTTCTCAAATATACTCCCATATACTTCGGTGAATCGTATTGAACTAGTTATTTTGCAGGATCAGTGTAAGAAAAGTCGGTACTGCAAAATACCTGGAGTTTCGTAAACTTTTAGTCAGCAACACGATTCGAGTATCACTAGTCAATCATTACGAACGAAATAACACAAATGAATTTGAAACTCATTATTCAAAGATTTCTTATCCCACAAATAATCATTACGGCTTACTATATGCTTCGGTTTCGTTGTGTGATTAGTCCTAAAGCTGAAGTGGAATTCTCTCCATTAATCAAACTTGGTCGAGGAGTAACGATCGGCTCATTTACGAAAATTAAAGCTACTAATGGTCCGCTGCTTATCGGGAAAAAATCAGGAATTGCAACCTCCTGTTTTATTGCAGCAGAAGTAGGTGGAGTTATCATTGGAGAAGATGTGCTCATTGGTCCTCATGTCAACATCATGTCCTCTAATTATACTCTAGACCGAGACGATTTACCTTTTCATGAACAAGGGTCAACTTCTAGGGGAGTCCGTATTGGAAATAATGTTTGGGTTGGTGCTGGAACAGCTATTCTGGACGGGACAATTCTCAACGATAACACCGTCGTAACTGCCAATAGCTTGGTGAACCGCCGGTATCCACCAAATGTCATCTTACAAGGCAATCCTGCCAAGATCATTATGCGACTGAAAGAAAGGAATGCACATGAAACAAAAACAAGTGCTTGAATTAGTAACAACAGCCCTTCATGATCTCAATGAGGAATTACAATACCCTTCACTGGAAGAAGTCACGGAAATGACGCCCATATTTGGAGGGGACGATAGCATTGACTCCTTGTCCTTGGTTCAGTTGCTTGTTGGCCTTGAGAAGAATATTGCCACTACATTCGATTGTCCTATCGCGTTAGCAGACGAAAAAGCCATGTCATGGAAAAATAGTCCCTATCGAACGGTTGGAGCACTCATCGACTTTATCCTCTCGAAAATCGATGCTCATGAGAAACAATCCATTGACGAACGGGTTGGGACCCATGTCTGACGTACTGGTCATAACCGGAGCCAGAAAGGGAATAGGCCGTTATTTGGCCGAGTACTATATCGCTCAAGGGTATCAAGTCATTGGTTGTAGCCGCCAAGGATTAGACGAACCGCTTGATGGATACGAACATTTTGAGCTGGATGTCGCTAATGAACATGATGTCCAGTCTATGGTCTGGAATGTCACTAAAAAGTATGGCCGGATTGATGTTCTCATTAATAATGCTGGCATTGCCACGATGAATCATTTCTTATTAACGCCCAAAACAGCTGTAGAGAAAATCTTTTCAACCAACGTATTTGGGACATTTCTGTTCGCACGAGAAGTTGGGAAAATTATGGTCTCTCAAAAAAAAGGAAGAATTGTAAATTTCGCCACAGTGGCCACACCACTGAAGTTAGAAGGAGAGGCCGTCTATGCAGCATCGAAAGCAGCCGTAAACTCTCTCACTCAAGTATTATCGCATGAACTCGCTCCTCATAATATCACGGTAAACGCTGTCGGCCCCACCCCCGTACCTACCGATCTTATTAAAAATGTTCCGAAGAAAAAAATGGACGCCTTGCTCAACAGGCAGGCCTTTAAACGCTTTGGAACAAATGAAGATATCGCCAACGTGATTGATTTTTTTATTCGCAAAGAAAGTCATTTCATTACAGGCCAAACCATCTATCTTGGTGGAGTCTCCTAGCCGCATCATGAACATCGGCTCGATGCTAGAACGTCTACAGTCGTATGGGACAAAAGAAGCCCTTGTGGTGTCGGAGACATCTTATTCTTACGCTGATCTAGATCTAAAAAGACTGAGTTGGCTGGAGTATTTTAAAACTCACCATATCGATGACTCCCCTCAAGTCATTGGAGTGCAGGGAGACTATTCGCTTGACAGCATCAGCTTACTTCTGGCCATTTGGTCTGTTCCAAGTATTGCTATATTAATCCCTAACTCCCCGACAAATGAGGCTGAGCTGCTTGAAGAAGCGAAGGTAGGAACCCTATTCAGATTCCATCCACATTCTCCTTTGGTTATTGAGAAGTCAGGACATAAACCAAGTCATTCATTACTTCAGTCCCTTATAAAACAAAATCTTCCCGGTCTTATTCTCTGCTCATCTGGATCCTCTGGCCGTCCAAAAGCCATTTTGCATAATACAGAAAAATTTTTAGAAAAATTTAAAACTGCCACGAAGCCATTCCGAACACTTGCTTTTTTACTATTTGATCATGTCGCAGGCCTTGACACCTTGCTCTACACTTTCCTGAGTGGGGGAACATTGATTGTGCCAAATCGACGAGATCCAGCCCACATCTGCCAGATCATGCAAGATCATCATGTCGAAGTCTTGCCAACGTCTCCTTCATTCCTCAGACTTCTCTGTATATCTGGGGAGGATCATCGACACAATCTTTCAAGTTTGCAAATTATCACTTATGGTTCTGAGCCGATGGACACATTCACATTGGAGACAGTACATGTCCGTTTTCCAGGTGTACGCTTAATCCAGAAGTATGGGAGTACAGAATTTGGATCTCCCCGCTCTCAAGCAAGAGATGATCAAAGTTTATGGGTAAAACTCAACAGCGAACATGTACAAACCAAAGTAATCGACAACATGCTCTGGGTTAAAACTGATTCCGCAATGATGGGTTATCTCAACGCACCATCCCCACAAACAGAGGATGGCTGGTTTCCGACCGGTGATGAAGTGGACGTCGATGGAGAATGGATTCGAATTCTCGGACGAAATTCAGAGATTATTATTGTGGGCGGCGAAAAAGTATACCCAGCAGAAGTCGAGTCTGTCATTTGTGAAATGGAAAGTGTGGATGATGTATTGGTGAAAGGTGAGCCTCATATTCTTACTGGAAACATAGTAGTCGCGAAAGTTTCGCTCAATGAAAATGAGTCAATACAGCCCACTGAAAAGGAAATTCGGAAATATTGTCGAGGCAGATTAGCGCCGTACAAGATTCCGATGAAAGTAGAATTCACAACAAAACCTACATGGACTTCAAGGTATAAAAAAATACGAGCGTAGTATATGTTTTCTTTTTATCTATACCAATCTCTCCCATAAAGAAGATGAGGTTCACGTTGCGTATCTTCCCTCTCTCGTAACCGACAGGTCCGCCCACTCTGAACTGTACTCTGCCTAGCCCTCTCTTACATCAGAACAATCATCAGTCTCACCAATACGCAGAAACCCTACGGCTAAAACAAATATCAACGTTATTCCTAAACCAGGAATCCAGGTTGGAGGGCGAGATTTTGAGAACAAGAAAAATGAAGAGACAGACAGGTGCCGACGCGGCCAAGGGGGTTACTTACTTTCGGTCTCGTTATTGAGAGATCGCACAACTTCAATGAGTCCAGAATATTGATTACACTATGTATACTCTTTTATGATCAACAACATCTTTGTGATAAAAAAGTATACAGTTGATTAGGAAGTGACCATTTGTTCATAAATCTGACTCAGACGTGTTACTGATAACGAAATATCATATTCCTGACAGGCTTTCCAAGCTTTTTCTCCGAGAGACTTGGCAAACGGTGGATCTTTCAGAAGCAGAGTCAACTTCTCGGCCAACAAAGTCGTATCCTTACAAGGAACTAGAAATCCTGTCTCGCCATCCTTGATAACTTCTGACATCATCCCTACGGGAGTGCCAACGACCGGTTTGCGTAAATTCATTGCCTCAAAAACAGTAATTGGTCCTCCTTCCCAGAGCGAGGGAATGGCCACAACATCTGAAAGATCTAGAATTGCTGGAATGTCTTCTCGATAACCAGCAAAAATAACACGATCTTCTATTCCTTCTTTTCTCACAACAGATTCGAGCATGGATTGATCTGGACCATCACCGACGATAAGAAATCTAGCGTTTGGAACTGTGCGGATAACATGAGAAGCAGCCTTAAGTAAGTATATTTGGCCCTTTTGTGTATCTAGACGACCAACATTTGCCACGACCATATCATCATCATGAATACCCAGTTCAGCTCTTGTATCTTGCACACTCCTTTCTTTAGGAACTGTAAAACTGGAAAGTGGAAGACCATAAAAAAATGTGTCTAACAGTTCAGCCCGAATCTTTCTCCGCTGTATCATGAACTCTCGAACTGGTTCAGAAATTGCGATCGCCTTTGTTGTAAGAGGAGATAAAATCGTATCGGCTACTGTTTGGTAAAAAGGCTGGTCGTCAATCACAGTATGTTCATGCACAATATTTGGAATTCCTGTTAGCAAGCTAGCAATGCGACCAAAGTTTGTTGAACCATAACCATGGAGATGTACAATGTGCGGCTGTTCTTTTTTCAAAAGAGAGACTAAGCTCAAGATCGTGGATGGATCAAATTTATTTTTACTAAGATAAAATACAGATATGCCGGTTTGTGCAAATACTTCTCCCGCTGGCTCAGGACTACGCAAACTACATACAGTGAATTGAAACTTCGATTGATCGAATTGAGGAATCCACCAGGTAATGGCTCGAGAAACACCATGTATACTAGATCCTGCAACTCCAAGTTTATCCATTATGTGAAGAACACGAATTTTAGAATCATTCTGCATAACACTGCCTCATTCTTTCTAATCGTTATGAATACGAAAAAACAAAATAATACATGTCTTGCATACAGTCAATTATCTGCTTCGAACTTAGCAACATTCAGCAGTAGTATCGTGAAATCACAAGATGAGTGTGCACACATCTTCCTTCTCACCACAAAAAGATGCTGGTGCGTCAATACGAAATCCAGAGCCAACGGTCATTGTTGAGGCATAACATCACGACAAATTTTTTCAGACATCAGATTAGCGGCAAGATCATGTCCTTTTTCATTCCAATGTCCTGCTCCTAATTTAGTGTTGGAAAACCCATGAAGATACTCTCCATGTTCTTCCGTGTAACGCTGAAATTCGTATAGTAAATTGAGGATTGGAAAGCCCATGGATTCTGCCATTTTCCGAAGTCGTTTCTCTGGATAGTCTAACGTTTTCACCCCTAATCGACTTTTCACTAATGCTTGCTGTTCAGAGTCGATTTGATTTGGACTTGTCGCTGTAACGAGGAAAAATTCAGCATCATGCTCAAGTACTTCCTTACGCGTTAAGGTGAGGATGGCTTCAGTCAAAGACCAGGCCTCTTGATGAATTGACGTCTGAGGAGGGGCATAAACAAACTCGGAAAGCCCAGATTCATGAAAGGCATTGTCTCGATTCTTTCCAAATTTCCATGCTGAAATGACTTGCTTTCCTCGGTTGAGTACTTCCAATGTACGAAAGTGTTCGACCCCCCAGAGAAGAAATCGATATTTAAGAAGAGCGGGAGACCATGTATTAAAGTTGTAGGAAAGATTCAATTTACCCTGGTCCAAAGATAAGTAGGGACGAGGAATAAATTCATTGTGAAGAGGATTCGCTTGAGGAAAATTATCGAGGAGATCATTTCCACTAAAAAACACTGTCATAACTAAATCAGGAGCATAGGCCCATCCGAGAGTCCGAAGAGCTATTAATTGCTCAGCATTACCATACCCTGGCACACCAAAGTTTATGACTTCAACTTTTTCGTTTGGAAGGACTCGTTCACATGATTGAAGTCGGTGTTCGATTTTTCTTCCAAATGTATCTTCGAGGGCAACTTGCCTCGCCTCCGTATACGAATCTCCTAGAATCAGAATACGGTATGTATCATGTGGCTTCTGAAGAGAATGTTCGACATCTCGAAATCCGGCGGAATTAATTTTCACATACGCGTTTCCTTCTCCATGAAACCAACCTTCCTTGCCTGGAACCAGAACTCGACCACGAAGCGGGTCGAATCCATGAAAAACAGGATATGATATCCCCAATATTCGTAAAGAACACTCCGCAATGAATAGAAAAGCAAAGCCACTCACAATGAACACAATGACAATAATAGCAATTTTCTTACTTTTGCCCTTCACACTATCTCTCACTCAATACGGGTAATAATGCCACATTAAAAATAGACTGCTATTCTAGCCCTCAACATACGAGGACATACAGCAACCACGTCATTCATTTAATCTAACAAGCCAAACTCCAAAGGCACAGTATTCAAAGTTATGATAGATTTCTTAAAACAAGAAAGTCTTATCTGCTTTAAATCGGCCACCTAAAACTCTGCAAGATTGGCTCAGGGGTAAAAGCGACAATACGCCAAAAACACTTAAGTACTTATAAAATATTCTCGGTATCTGGTTGGCAAAAAACAAGGGAGGTTCGCTCGAAAACTCATGACGGCAAAACTATCTCGTCGTACTATAATCCAGAATATTTCTTAGATGGGAAACTAATAGAAACCAAGAACATTCAGCCTGACTTTGAAATTTCATAAGGGAATAGTCAAGCTAAAAATCACGACGCGATTACAGGTATGGATAGACGTCAAAGAACCAAACGTTCACTTATACCTCAATCTGCTTGACCACCATTGCAATAGCCATCAGCGAAGTATGAGAAACACTTACAGCGAATGGAATAGGAGTAGGAATTCCGTTGATATAATGACGGAAGGTTGGAGGAGCTCCTTCATTCGAAACGAACTCGAGGTTCTTCATCTCTTCATTTAAATAGGCTTGATGAGATTTTTTGAGTGCCTCTTTTGCACACCACCTGGCGGCAAAATGCATTCGTGGATGTCCTTGTAGTAAACAATATGCTATTTCAACAGATGAAAAGGAATTTGTATAGAACGCATCGTTCCAATAGTCGTCGACTTCTGGAAAGTTCTCAACTAATTCAATATCTATTCCGCAACTAAAGCCAGATGGCAGCCCCATGAACTTCTCAGGCGGTGCGACAAATGCTTCATCATGTGCAGCTATTACCGCATTTGAAGACGAGGCCTTGGACTCCTCACCATTCAATCCAAGAACAGCATTTTCTAATTCTCCATACGTTTTAGCAGAATAGACCACACGACATTTAATGCCTAGACGATGTCGAATCGCCGCATCAAGTTTAGCGCGAGCTAAAGAGCCTTGCATCCGTCTAGTCGACAATACAAAGTCTGCATTGACCTTCTGCAAATCAGCATCGAAAAGCTCCGCAACAACTTGTTTGAGTTCACTCTTCATTTGAAGCCCTACCAACCTCGCACACAAACACTACAAAGATACCCTCGCTGCCCATTGGGTTTCACTATTTGAACCATAAAATGGTCCCAATGCTCGAATTGATCCCATTCCTGGATTTTCGAAAGCGGAGACAAACAACGCGAGCAACTTAACGTTTTTACATCTTCCGCAGCTTGATCTCTAGAGAGATCTCCTGTTAGTGCAGATTCATAAGCCTGAAGATGGTCACCTAATTCCCGCAAAAACTTCGCTGCCTGGCGTCCCTCTGATACTTGATGGTCAAACGCCAAAATTAGGTTAAAGATCCCTTCCCGACTTCCCGGTGAAAAGAATTCTCCACCAACACCGAGTATGGCAGACTGACCTTGATTGAGGAGTGGGTGAAATGCAAAGACACCCTCTCCCGAGAGATCAGTAACCGTGCATGTGCCACCTTGTAGATTGCTGCTAGACAGAGAATTTTCTAGATAGGTCACCATGAGTTCTTGCATTTCGTTCGTAATCTCTAAGATGCTTTTTGAATCTGCCCCACGAATCACAGGAACTTTCAACCCGAAATCTCCATCTATTGCAAATCCGATGTTTACTTCTTCATAAAAATTTACATTTCCATCTTGATAAAACGCATTAAACCAAGGATGGTGACGCAACAAACGCGCGACTTCAAAAAGAATCACTCCTGTAGTAGAGGCTTCAATA
>JBMYWX010000105.1:3743-10085 GCA_049607825.1 Nitrospirales bacterium | reverse complement strand
GGCACTACTCCAAATAGCAATCCAAACACACAACCCCAGACAGGTAAACTTAGCCGCTCGTTGTCACTCTTGAATTGCATTCTCAACTTTTCAAGTCTCACAGTGAACTGTTCACAATTCTTCATCGTTTCATAAATAGATAGAGAATGACACTACCAATGACACTAATCAGAATACTCGTGGCAAGAGGAAAGTAAAACGTAAAATTTTCACGTTTCACAAGAATATCGCCTGGCAGACGACCAATCCAACCGAGCAGACTTGAAGCCAATGACCATTTACTGAGGAAGAGAATCAGCGCGCCCAGTGCAGCAATTGACAGGCCTAACGCGAGCAGAAGTTTTCCAAATCCACTGAACTCCACGGTAAGTACCTTAGCGAATGAGTTCCTCGGCTATCTGTACTGCGTTCAAGGCCGCACCTTTTCGAAGGTTATCAGCAACCACCCATAAATTGAGACCATTCGCAATTGATTCGTCCTCTCGGACACGCCCCACATACACAGCATCAGTCCCAGCCACATCCTTTTGTAACGGGTAAACTTGATGAGAGGGATCGTCAT
This sequence comes from Nitrospirales bacterium, assembly GCA_049607825.1. Classification (GTDB taxonomy): domain Bacteria; phylum Nitrospirota; class Nitrospiria; order Nitrospirales; family UBA8639; genus JAGQKC01. The sequence continues at coordinate 9,523 of JBMYWX010000105.1, read as the reverse complement.
ATACTCGCACGCCTGGAGCTTCAGCAAGAATCGCGCGAGCTTCGTTGGCCGTTAAGCGATCTTTCGTTTCAATATTTATTGATTCCGCATGGCTCACAAATACCGGCACACGAACGGTGGTTGCAGTCACTTGAATCATCTCATCTTCCATGATCTTTTTGGTCTCATTTACCATTTTCATTTCTTCTTTGGTGTAGCCAGACGGTAAAAAGTCATCAATATGCGGTAGACAATTAAATGCGATTGGATGAGGGTAGACCGTCGCGTTCGATTCCTGCAAGCTCAAAAGTTTACGAGATTGATTAGCCAGTTCTTCCATCGCATCTTTTCCTGTTCCTGAAACCGACTGGAATGTGGTCACGACGACTCGCGTAATACATGCCGCTTCATGCAAGGGCTGCAAAGCCACAACCATTTGAATAGTAGAACAGTTTGGATTAGCAATAATGCCATTATGCCACTCAAGTGCCTGGGCATTCACTTCAGGGACAACCAGGGGAACCTGCGGCTCCATTCGCCAGGCAGAACTATTATCAACCACCACGGCACCGGCTTCCGCGGCAAGAGGCGCAAACTCTTTACTCGTATCTGCCCCGGCAGAAAACAAGGCGATATCAATATCTGTAAATGAATCCTTTTCTAACAGTTTGACAGTGACATCTTCTCCATTGAACGAAACTTTCTCTCCAGCGGAACGAGCTGACGCAAGAGGGAATATCTGACTAACAGGAAACTTGCGTTCTTCCAGTATATTTAACATTTCAGTCCCAACCGCACCGGTTGCTCCAACGATTGCGACATTATATGCATGTTTTTTATTCATCGAAAATTAACGCCTATCATAGGTTCTAGTTGATTCGTGATATGGGAAATTGAAAAGATGAGTATATGCAGTCACAAAAGTGACAGCCTGGCAACCATGTGTGACGAAAAACCTCAAACGGCAATAAGACGAATTCGGTGATTGAAGGTATCAGCGATTGCCACATTCCCTTCCTGATCAACCGCGACACCAAATGGGAAATTCAAGCTACTTTTTTGAGGGATATCTCCATCTCCAGAAAACTGCGCCACTCCGGTTCCTGCGACCACGGTTATAGTGTTTTCCTTAGGATTCCATCTACGAAGGAGATGGTTATCTGAATCAGTCACTAACAAGTCTCCATGTTGATCAAACGCAATACCATAGGGCCTTGCGACAGACAGTTCACCTTCATTGGCACCAGGCTGATAACTAAAGGCTTGCCCATTTCCTAGAATCGTTTCAATAAGTCCTGTGTCAAAATTGACTTTGCGAATTCGGCTATTAAACGTATCTGCAATAATCAAGTGTCCCTCACCGTCGAAGGTCAACCCACTTGGACCAGCTAACCCTGATTCTATCGCTGGCATCCCATCACCATTATACGTCGCTTCTCCATCCCCAGCGATAGTCGTAATCACACCTGTAGTCGTATCAATCATGCGAATCCGATTGTTACTCTGATCTGCCACATACAATTGACCTTTTCCATCAATTACTAATGCGACAGGTTCATTCAAGGAAGCTAACTCTGCTGGTCCACCATCACCCGTCCATTTGGCTTTTCCCGTTCCAGCGATTGTCTGGATGATCCCGCTCGTCGGATCAATCCTACGAATGCGATGATTGAGCGTATCCGCTATATAGACAGCTCCAGCTTGATCAATGGCCAATCCAGAAGGAAAGTTCAGTCTGGCAGATTCAGCCTTACCTCCATCCCCTTCAAAGCGAGATTCAGTGGGAGCTGATCCGCCCCAATACCGAACTGTCCCACTGAGATCTGGAGTATGTTCATACGCACCAGCGGGGTTATCAGCAAAATCAGCGAGAAGATCATCAGGCTCCTCTGATGTCGCGCCTTCTGGACTTCCAGGTGATACATGATCTTGCTGAGTTTCGACCAAACACCCTGCGATGGTGTGAATTAATCCCGTTTTTCGATCAATTTTCCGAATCACATGATTTTCGGAATCAATGACATAGAGATGTCCTTCTTGATCAAACGCGACATTTTTTGGTTCATTCACCAAAGCCTGAGTCGAGACTCCCCCGTCTCCTCCAAAGCCCGAGTCTCCGGTTCCTGCAATCGTCCCAATATGCCCTGAATGTGTAGAGGTGAACATCATGAAAGACTCTCAAGAACTTGAAGGATTTTATCTCCCATTTCCTTGGTTCCTAACAACGTTGTCCCATCCCCCTCGATATCTTTCGTTCGATAACCCTGATCAAGTGTTGATTGAATGGCTTGCTCAATAAGTTTCGCTTCCTTTGTTAAGTCAAAGGAATGGTTCAGCATCATGGCCACAGATGCAATGGTTCCGATGGGATTCGCCATATTCTTTCCTGCAATATCTGGTGCACTCCCATGAATCGGCTCAAACATACCCACGGTGGAGCCGACACTTGCTGATGGAAGCATGCCAATTGACCCTGTTAACATCGCAGCTTCATCACTCAAAATGTCACCAAATAGATTCGTCGTCACGATGACATCAAACTGTTTCGGGTTCCGAACGAGTTGCATGGCACAATTATCGACATACATATGACGAAGTTCAACATCCGGATATTTTTTGTGAACATCGGTGATGACGCGACGCCACAGTTCCGACGATTCTAACACATTGGCTTTATCGATAGACGTCACAAGTCGACGACGTTTTTGGGCGGCTCTAAAGGCCACGTCTGAAATTCTCTCGATTTCCTCTGTCGTATATACTTCAGTATTAATCCCCCTGTGTCCTGTTGCGGTTTCTTCAATCCCTTTGGGTTGGCCAAAATAGATGCCTCCGGTCAGTTCTCTCACCACCAGAACATCAATCCCATCAATCACCTCCGGCTTGAGCGTCGAAGCGTCAATGAGGGCCGAATATATTTTTGCTGGTCGTAGATTCGCAAAAAGCCCAAGTTTCTCCCGAAGACCTAACAAAGCACGCTCAGGACGACGTTCATACTCTAACCCTTCCCACTTCGGTCCTCCCACAGCACCCAACAGCACCGCATCGCTCTTCTTGGCTAACTCCAAAGACTCTGGTGGCAACGGAATCCCCGTCGCATCAATAGCCGCACCACCAACTTGAGCGTATTCATGCTCAAAGGTATGACCGAAACGCGTAGCAATCGCTTCAAGAACTCGAATCGCCTGCGGAACAATTTCTTGTCCAATCCCATCTCCTGAAAACACGGCAATTTTTTTCTTCATCATCCTCGCCTCAAAATAATTAATCGATAAATATTGAATTCAACACAAAGGAATCTTTTGTTCAGCACGCGCATGACGTTCCATGAGGGAAGTCAGTTTATTCAAAGCATTCAAATACGCATAAGCAGAGGCCACAATAATATCCGTATTCGACCCATGCCCAGTTACCATGTTCCCATCCTGTTCGACACGAACAGACACTTCACCCTGCGCATCTGTCCCCCCAGTAATCGCCTTCACAATATAGGCCTTTAATTGACTCTTCGTTTCAGTCAGACTGGCGATAATACGATACACAGCATCAACTGGCCCATCGCCTGTTCCCGTTTTTTTGACGATATTCCCATCCACTTCGAGTTCCACCGTTGCCGTTGGCTTTTGCCCCACCCCACTTTCGACCGACAGTCCTTTCAACACATATCGTTCTGGTACACGAATAGCTGTCTCAGACACAATCGATTCAAGATCTTCTTCAAATAACTCCTTCTTTTGATCAGCCAGTCGCTTGAATCGATCAAAGGCTTCATTCACTTCTTGATCAGAAAGTGAATAGCCAAGCTTGACAAGTTCTTCACGAAACGCATGACGTCCCGACAATTTCCCCATTACCGACCGACTGTGAGTCAACCCAATTGACTCCGGTTGCATAATCTCATAGGTATTTTTGTCTTTCAAGAGACCGTCCTGATGAATGCCAGATGTATGGGCAAAGGCATTCGCCCCGACGATTGCTTTGTTCGGTTGAACGACCATGCCTGTAATCTTGCTCACCAAACGACTACTCTTTAAAATTTCTTCTGTCAGAATTTGAGTATCGGCATTGTAGAAATCCTTCCGAGTCTTCAAACCCATTGCCACTTCTTCCAGCGACGCATTACCAGCCCGCTCCCCAATCCCATTAATGGTGCATTCGACTTGTCCTGCCCCTGCATGAATCGCAGCCATCGAGTTGGCAACAGCCAAGCCTAAATCATTGTGACAGTGCACAGAGAAAATGGCTTTGTCACTATTTCGAACAGTTTCTCGTAATGTTCGAATGATGTTGCCAAACTCCTCCGGAGTCGTATACCCAACCGTATCTGGAATATTGACTGTCCCAGCTCCAGCCTCGATCACAGCCTCAACCACTTCACACAAGTAGGGCAAATCTGATCGCGTGGCATCCATTGGAGAAAACTCCACATCATCCACATAACTTCTCGCATGCTGGACCATTTCCACAGCTCGCGTTCTAGCCTCATCTCGAGTCATACGAAACTGATGCTTGAGATGAATATCAGACGTCGAAAGAAATGTATGAATACGACGCTTTGGAGCACCCTTGAGCGCGTCCCAAGCTCGATCAATATCTTCAGGTTTTGCTCGTGCCAAGCTACACACCACTGGCCCCTCGACCTCTTGCCCAATCCGTGTGATCGCTTCAAAATCACCTGGTGAACTAAATGCAAATCCAGCTTCAATAATATCGACATTGAGTCGAGCGAGCTGTTTGGCAACCAAGACCTTTTCCTCAATATTCATGCTCGCGCCTGGAGATTGCTCTCCATCTCGCAATGTCGTGTCAAAGATCCTGATCAACCGAGCCATAACACATACCTCCTATGATAAAAAAGCCTTCCTCCCGATCGGGACGAAGGCTAAGAAATCCACCCAGGCACCCGATCGAACTCGACTAGTCCTTACGAAGGAGAAGGGAGAGCCAGCGATCCACAGACATTCCCATTCCTTTATACCTTACTATAGAATTGAACGTACGCATCACTTACTTAATCCTTGGATTCTTTCAACGCTTCACTAGTAGCATTGGGATCTTTTCGTTTTACAAATGTTTTTACGAAAACTTGATATCCTTGATTCATAATTCCAGACAGTGCATAGCCCCCGAAGAGGACTAGCAGCATTAATTGGTGGATGACAATTACAGGAATAAAGATTAATACCGCATACACAAGGTAATTGAAATGATGACTTTCTTGAAACTTCAATCCCTTAATACTTGGATACTTGATGGTGCTCACCATCAAAAACGCCATTAATAAACCAACTACGATTCCGATAGTCGCTCGACTTGTTTCATCAAATGGAGTCAGCTGATAACCCAAGACTGTCTCACTATGCTCACCAAATATTACTAATGCCGCGATCACACCAGCGGCACCAGGAATCGGAAGACCAGTAAAAGCTTTTTCGTCACCACTCGACGTTGACACATTAAATCTCGCCAGGCGAAGAGCACCACATGCGACAAAGGCAAACATCACGGCGGGTCCGACCATCTTACTCAGGCCTCCCAATTCCGGAATGTTCAGTGCCCATACATAAATAAGTAGACCGGGAGCCACACCAAAGGAAATTAAGTCACTCAGGGAATCATATTGGACACCAAATTGACTTGTGCCATTCATAAGGCGAGCGGACGTACCGTCTAAGGTATCAAAGATGATCGCCACAAAGATGGCGATGGCCGCAGCTTGAAAGTCACCTTTGAACACGAAGAGGATTGACGCTAAGCCACTGAATAGGTTTCCAGTGGTTAACAGATTGGGAATCAAATAG
>JBMYWX010000105.1:0-3733 GCA_049607825.1 Nitrospirales bacterium | reverse complement strand
GCCGCCTTTTCGGTTCTTTTATAAATGATCCGCGCATGCTAGCTCCGCAATGACAGAGGTTCCACCCTTCACATGATCTCCAATTTGAACTTTAAGTTCACTTTCCAAGGGAAGCGACACATCCATTCGAGAACCAAATCGGATGAGCCCAAACCGATCACCTTTGGCCATGTGCTCACCTGGAGACGACCAACACACAATGCGACGAGCAATCAGACCAGCCACTTGCACACACAATACTTTCTTTCCATCAGCTCGTTGAATCATCAATGCATTTTGCTCATTTTTCACAGTCGCATCGGGATTACTTGCGACAAGAAATTGACCTGGTTGATATGCCACATCATGAAGAACGCCCCCACAAGGAACTCGATTGATATGGACATTAAAAATATTCAAGAAAATACTGACTCGAATACAATCGGCTTTCAGAAATCGTGACTCAAACTCATGCTCAATGGCCACAACCTTCCCATCCCCTGGAGAGACAATCAAGTTTTCTCCAGAAGGAACAACACGTGCGGGATTTCGAAAGAACCAGGCACAATAAACTGACAACGCACCTAACGCGAGTGCGGGTCCTATCCAGCCAGCCAGCCCCGCCGCAATAGCTGGTACCCCAGGCCCAAAGACAAACGGAAAACCCTCTCGAGCAATTGGTAACCCTACCGCACGATCAGGCAACCTTCTCAATGCCCCTATTCAAGCAAATACAGGTCATGGTGAGATCAGTTCTTGTTTTGATCAACAAGCTGATCTTTTTGCAGCCACGGCATCATACCACGAAGCTTCTGACCGACCTCTTCAATTGGATGATCAGCTCCGTTTTTCAAGAGAGCATTATACACTGGTCGGTTGGCCTGATTTTCTAAAACCCACTCCCGTGCGAATCGACCACTTTGAATCTCCGTTAAAATCCGCTTCATGGTCTTTTTCGTTTCACTGTTAATAACCCGAGGTCCTCGTGTCACATCACCATATTTGGCTGTGGTACTAATGGAATAGCGCATATTGGCTATGCCGCCTTGATAAATAAGGTCCACAATCAATTTCACTTCATGTAAACATTCAAAATATGCCATTTCTGGTGAATAACCAGCTTCCACTAAGGTTTCATAGCCAGCCTGAATCAACGAGGTCAATCCACCGCATAACACGGCTTGTTCACCAAAGAGATCTGTTTCAGTCTCTTCTCGAAAATTCGTCTGAATCACTCCAGCTCGTGCACCACCTATTGCACTCGCATACGCCAATCCAACCTTCGTCGTATCCCCGCTGGGATCTTGATGCACAGCCAAAAGACAGGGTACACCAGAACCTTTGGCATACTCTGAACGAACAAGATGCCCAGGTCCTTTTGGAGCAACCATGAAGACATTGGTTTTATCTGTGGGTTGAATTTGGCCAAAATGGATATTAAATCCATGACCAAAAGCCAGGTACGCGCCTTCTTTCAAATTAGGGGCAATATCTTTCTCGTAGATCGCAGCTTGCGATTCATCGGGAGCCAAGATCATAACCACATCAGCTTGTTTGACAGCATCAGCTGTTGGCATCACTTTTAAACCAGCCGATTCCGCCTTTCGCCAAGAGGAACCAGGCCGAACGCCAACTACCACATTGACTCCACTCTCATGCATATTCAGGGCATGCGCATGTCCTTGGCTGCCAAATCCCACAACCGCAACCTTTTTCTTTAAAATGTTCTGTCGATCAGCATCTTTCTCATAAAAAATATTCATGACGGACTCCTAAAACAGATAGGGTTAGATCATACTCACGGCAGACAATTACGCCGAAGATTAATTAGAAATGATACGGTCAGTTCACTTTGGCAAGCGGCCGAGATTGAGCACTCGCCGTGCGAATCGGTTCTCGCCCAATGGCGATCCGACCCGTTCGAACAAGCTCTTTAATGCCGAGTGGCTGAAGGAGATTAATAATCGCTTGGACCTTTTGCACGTCACCAGTCACTTCAATCGTGTAAGACGTCGGCGAGGAATCAACGACACTAGCGCGAAAGATGTCAGCAATGCGAAGAGCCTCAGCACGATCCTCTGCACGGGTATGAACCTTAATGAGGGCAGTCTCTCGTTCAACATATTCACTTTCACTAATATCGATCACCTTAATCACGTCAATCACTTTATTTAATTGCTTCAAAATCTGCTCAATAATTCGCTCTTCCCCAGTGGTCACTAAGGTCATCATCGAGATGGAAGGGTCAAGCGTCGGAGCTACTGAGAGACTCTCAATGTTGAACCCACGCCCACTAAACAACCCAGCTACGCGAGACAGGGAACCAAATTTATTTTCGATTGAAATAGAGATAATATGTTCCATGGATTCAATAAACCTACTATCGTGTTTCTAAAATTTGAATGAGATGCTCAGCGACTGACTTATTATGTTCGAAAAGATTGAAAATAATCCGTCACATTTTTACTGCTCTGTGATTTTCGTTCACAATATTAAGCAGTCAAAATGGTATCTTTGCCTTGTTGAGTTGCCTTCTTCCCCGTCGGCTGAGGTTTTTGTAAATCGGGAGGATCCGCTAATAACATTTCATGATTACTGCCACCAGCTGGGATCATGGGATAACAATTTTCGTATTGATAGACTGGCACATCAATAACCACCGGCCCATCAATAGCTAAGGCTTCTTGAATCCCAGCATCCATCTCACTCATCTTCTCGATTCGTACACCAGCGGCACCATAGGCTTCAGCTAATTTCACAAAATCAGGATACTGCTCAAGATAACTTGACGCATACCGACCTTCATAGAACAGATCTTGCCATTGACGAACCATCCCATGAAAACGGTTATTAATTACAAAAACCTTCACGGGAAGTTTGGCAACTACCGCCGTGACCAGTTCTTGCGTATTCATTTGAAAGCTTCCATCTCCAGCAATACAGAGCACGAGACGATTTCGATATGCAGCTTGGGCACCCATGGCCGCAGGGAACCCAAAACCCATAGTGCCCAACCCCCCGGATGTTAACCAAGACCGCGGATTAGCCAATTTAAAGTATTGCGCCGTCCACATTTGATGCTGACCCACATCAGTCGACACAATAGGGTCACGGTTTTCAGTCAGTTGGTAGAGCCGTTCAATTAATTGCTGTGGCTTAATTTGACCACCAGGATCTTCCTCGTAATGTAAGGGATGTTCCGTCTGCCAAGCATGGAGTTGATCCCACCATGGTTTTCGCAACGCTTGTTGATTCCCATTCACCGTTGCCCGAAGAATGGTATTCAACTCAACGAGGACCCGTTTACAATCACCAACAATCGGAATATCCACATGGACATTCTTCCGAATAGACGTTGGGTCAATATCAATATGAATCACTTTTGCTTGTGGACAGAACTCAGACACTTTCCCTGTCACCCGATCATCAAATCGCGCTCCCACCGCAATCACCAAATCAGAATAATGCATCGCCATATTGGCCACATAGGTCCCATGCATGCCCAACATGCCTAACGAAAGAGGATGGTTGCCAGGAAAACCACCCAATGCCATTAAGGTCATATCCACAGGGATTTGAGTCATCTCGGCAAGCTCGATTAATTCTTTCGACGCACCAGAGAACACGACCCCGCCACCAACATAAAGAATTGGTTGTTTGGCGTTGGCAAGCAGCTGCTTAGCGGCGGCAAGGCGTTCGCTATCGTATTCAACAATAGGATCTTTCTGTGATTTGCCGAGTACTGCTTCTACTT
>JBMYWX010000104.1:0-10092 GCA_049607825.1 Nitrospirales bacterium | reverse complement strand
CGGACATGCTCTCACTCAAGAATCTCTGCTAAAAGTCCCGAACATTCCGCTCAAAGCCGGAGGGGGATTACCCCAGGGAAAAGTTCCTTTTGCTCAATATGAAAAGGCGCTAAAGAATTCTGAGAAGTGGGAGACCATGTCACCGGAAGAGCAGCAAGAGGCCCTTGATAAAATTGCTCATTATCGGAAACTTTTTCGTAAGCAACAATCTAATCTACAAAGGCATTACAAGTCGTTAATTAAGAAAAAACCCAAAAAACGTACGACTATTACACGACGCAGTTTAATCGAAGAGAAAGACAAATTTAAGGAGGTCTGGCTGAAATGGCTGGCGCTCTCATCAAGTCGTCGAGAAGCGGTGTCTCGAAAATGGAACATACTACAGACATCTTCTAGTAAGCGACGTGAGGAAGTGTTTCGAGTCTGGGAGAGGCTGTTGCCAGTTTCACGAATACAGTTTCTTAGCGACCTGGACTAGCCGCTCGTTTCCTCCTTATCTCGGACCATTCATTCCTCGGGTCTCCCCATCATTGCTCAGAGATAATTGAACGTGTGATATGCGGATTGGTGTCGATTTAGGCGGGACGAAAATTGAAGCGATCCTCTTAAGTGAGCACGGGGAAGAATGTGCGCGTCGTCGGGTTTCTACTCCGAAGGGTGATTATGATGCGACTCTCGCAAGCATTCATGGTCTGATACAGGAACTCGAACAGCAATGTGCTGCTCAAGCTCTTGTCGGAGTCGGCATTCCTGGTGCAGTTTCTCCAGCCACTGGTCTTGTGAAAAATGCGAATTCTGTCTGTCTCATTGGTCATAGGTTACAAGCTGACCTCAAGGCGTTGCTCCGTCGACCTATCCGTTTAGCGAATGATGCGGATTGTTTCACGATGTCCGAAGCCACGGATGGGGCAGCAGCAGGAGCCCAATTCGTGTTTGGAGTCATTCTTGGGACTGGAGTTGGGGGTGGAATTTGCTGGCGTGGACAGCTTCTGTCTGGTCCTAATGCGATTGCAGGTGAATGGGGACACAACCCATTGCCTTGGCCGAATGATGATGAACGGCCTGGAACCCTTTGTTATTGTGGAAAGCATGGTTGTATTGAAACATTCCTTTCTGGTTCAGGTCTTGAACGAGAATACTTTCAGCAGACGGGACAGTCTTTATTATCGGAAGCCATTAATCAGGCAATTCATAGGAAAGATTTGGATGCTGAACGAGTCTTGATTCGTTATGAAAATCGTCTAGCCAGGTGTCTGGCCACCGTCATCAATGTTTTGGATCCCGACGTGATTGTCTTAGGAGGAGGGATCTCGAATTTCAGCCGGTTCTATGCGGAAATCCCCAAGATTTGGGGGCAGTGGATATTTTCTGATCGAGTCGATACGAAATTAGTCGCTGCGAAGCACGGCGATTCGTCTGGAGTGAGAGGTGCAGCATGGCTTTGGTCTTCCTCGTCAGGATGAGGGTACCTCTCATGTTTGAGAAGATTACTTTTTCCCCCACTTCCCATTTGACAGTTGAATATACTGGCCTGCTTTGGTTTTGTTAATCGCTTTCTTTCCAGCCAATCCTTCTACATCGGGGAGCTTCAATTTATTACGAGTGGCGACTTTGTTATAGAGCTTCTTTCGTTCGGCATTGGTCTTGGAGACTAAGGCACTCACTTCCTTTGAAGGTGACGTCGTCACAATGCCTAAATAGCCATTAAGCTGTTCTCCGATTAAGCCCTTGGCCTTTGCGTTATGCATTATGTTTTGTTCCTGGGGAGAGAGCGCGTGGGTTGTCATTGTAACGCCGATGCTTAAGAGCATCATGATCAATAATTGAATGACAAGTTTTCTATAAGTCCGTGGAGTCATCATGGGGGTCGTCTCCTCTTGGTTAAAACAGACCACTGTCTTCTGAGAGTATTTGGTCGAGTTCTTTATCAACCTTGACCCGAATTTCGTGGTCAATTTTTACATTCAGATTAATCGTAATTGGTTTTTCTGGTGCGGCAACTTCTACTTTTGCGGTTGGAGTACACCCAATCATGAGGAGCATGGGGCCGCTCATGAGGGCCGAGAGAACCAGGGAAGAGTACGTTGGCCGTGTGTTCATGGTCGTCTGTCCTTTAGTCATTGTATGCCAGATTGTTGGATGAGGTCTTCGAGCTGTCCTCCAATTCCTTCGGCAATTCGAAGGCTTTTCATTAAAGCTGGGACATTTTCCTCGATATTTAAGTTAAAGTGAATAGGTTTGCCTTTGAGGTTAATAGGGAATCCATTGTAGCTCAGTGGTGTACTCGCACCTAAGTCTGGATTATTCCCTTCCAATCTGGTTTCAAGGAGTAATGTTCCATTTTTTTGATAGTTAGCCTGCACCCTGAGGACATCATACTGGAAATTGTTGAGGGCTTGCAAAACCAAATCTAGATTGGAACTGGTGCCAGCAAGACCTTGCGTCGTGGCTTCCGATGTTTGATATCTGATTACTCCACCAGGTGGTCGAGCGGCAATGGTGGCCGTTGGTACTTCTATCCCGTCTTTGGTGAGGATCATTGGGATTGTGCCATCAAGGAGGCCGGTTCCTTCTAATCCTTCCTGTTGTTCAAGCTTCAGAATTTCTCCAATATCAATTCCTTCGATATGGACACTCAATTGATTTTCAGGTTGAGAATAATCATATGTGATCATATCACTGAAGATCTTTCCGCCGAACATCTGTGATGAAAAGTCAGAAACTTTGACACCTGGGATGAGAATGTTAGGGAGAGGTTTGAGATGAATTTTCATGGAAATATCTGAAACTTCCACGCCTGATTGTAGGCGCCCGAGGGTGAGGAGTGCTGGATTTGGCATAGACCATGTGTGATTGCCAGTAAATGTCATATCCGTATTGAGACCCTCAAAGAGCACCGTGTCGTAGAGTCCTCCGAGATTCTGGATCGAGATCGTTGCCTCACCCTGTTGAATGGTCATGGGTGATTCATCATCGATCTCTCGGAGTTTCCACGCGAGGTTACCAGAGGCGCCCACGGTTCCTGTCGTAATTTCAAGTGGATAGGGCCATGGTTTGATGACATCCTGTAGACTCAATGATGATGGTGAAAATCTAATAGGGGCCAGTTTGAATTGGGCCGTTCCTTTTCCCGTAAGAAAATGTTGATGAAGCTTCGCGTAGATCGACGCCTGTGTATCTGATGTTTGGGTCAGCAGGTTGAGGTTGAGAAATTCAGGATTGGCGGAAAACATCAATTTTACATTTGTTGTGGGAGGTGTCATACCGCTTATTGTCGTATCTATTCCCAGTACGACAATGTCCCCCTTGGCGTTCCAAGAAGAGAGAGAGCCTTCTGATTCATTGATGGTAAGATTGACTCGTTCAGTTGTCACTGTTTGGTTGTTCCAGGTGATTTGAGGAAGGTGAATATTTAAGTCGAGTGGGCTGGTTTCCCATGACTTCTCGTTCATCGTAACTGTCGCCATGAATCGTTTGAGGAAGGTTACGTCGATTTGTGGCATCGTGAGTTCATTCATAGGGAGTAAGGCTGTCTGAACTAAAGATGTTGGCGCAACGGCGACGGACAGTTTTTCGTGTTGAATCGATATGTCACCGGCAAGTTTCCATTTGATCTCTTCGATGTGAAGCTGAGACTGCAGTTGTTTATCTAATTTTCCAGAAAAAACGTAATGCCCATTGGCGGTAAGATCTTCAAGCGAATGGCCAGAGAGACGTTCAAGGGAAAACTGGATTGTGACGGGAAAGTCCGTAATTCTATAGTCACCATGAATGAGTCCATTGATCGTGATAGAGGGGGAAGGCTCGATGAACTGAATTCGGCCAGATAGTGGTTTGGCCATATGAATGGAGAGGTGATGTTGATTCATGGGAACAACTGAACTGATTGATTCCGGTATCCGAGGATCTTCGAGGTGTAATGTGCTTGAGATCTCTGATCCCTTCGAAAGAGTCCATGAAAGTATGTCGTGCACGGCTGAGAAGCTTCCATTCGCTTCAACAGCCAAGTCTTTGGCATATGGTGGTACTTTCGGAGCATCTGCCTGAAGCTGAAATGTGCCATCTATCTTCCCCACTTTGTCTTTTACGAGCGTGTCCAACGAGATCGAGTGAGGAAGGTGTCCACGCCAGTTAGCTGAAAGCCTGCCTGTTATCTGAGAGAGTTCATGATCGATGGGAACAAATAATTTAGCGAGTGTGACCATGTTAGGAATGTCAATATTGAGGTTACCTTTTAGTTGCATGTTTTTATCATTACGGATCGCTTGAGAAGAAAAATTGAGAAGTGTCGGTTCGGTTGATATTGGAGAAAGAATGGAAAATGTCGCATCTCCGATCGATGTGCCGGATAGCGTTATTGTGTAGTGAGGGATATGTGGTCCCTGAATATCGAAGTGACTACTCAATAATCCGTTGCTCGTATCTATCGATCCATTCATAAGGATGTGCTGTAAGGGGTCATGTGCATCGGAACGTTGAATAGTTATCTCACCCACAATCAGCTGTTCGAATGGGGGCATGGGAAAGGGGGCCAGTAACTGGTCGATTGTGAGAGATGGTGCTTCTCCGCTAGCAGGGATATTTGTCGTCTGTGTCCCCGGTGCTGCGACGGTTATAGTCGATTTGATGACGAGCGTTCCTCCTCCAACCGTAATTCGTTCCAGTTGACCCTTGAGGAGTTCGGAGGTCTGATACTCAAGGTTTATGTCATGGAGTGTGACTTGAAATCGTTCACCAGAAATCTCTTTTTCAAAGGCTAGAACATTGATGTGAAGATCTTGAGTCGTAGGATAGCCAAGTTGAACGGTGACGTGCTGGAGACCTTGCTGCGTGAGCCCTTCTGTCAGCAAGGTGCTAGCTACCACAGGGAAAGAGCCGTATACTGCGAGAGGGAGTATGGCAAGGCCTAAGCCCCACCACCACATTGTTCGTCGACGTATTTTCGCCATAGGCTGAGATGTTGTCGAATGCCTCGAATGTTCGTACAGAGAGTTTCTGGCTTAGGGGCGATTGCGTTACTATGAACGCAATTACCGTATGAATCATTGGGTCGTCAAGGTTTCGATCAGATATTGATTCTCAGAAAAGGAGTAATATGAATTCCGACAGTTCCTCACATTCTCTCGATTTCATTCGTACGATCATTACTCAAGATGTCCAGGAAGGGAAAAATGGAGGTCGGGTGCATACGCGCTTTCCTCCAGAGCCTAACGGACATATCCACATCGGTCACGCAAAATCTATTTGCCTGAATTTTGGTGTGGCTCAAGAACAACAAGGGCTGTGTAACCTGCGATTTGATGATACCAATCCCAGCACTGAAAATGTCGATTATGTGAACTCCATTCAAGAAGATGTTAAATGGTTGGGCTTTGATTGGGATAATCGTTTGTTTCATGCCTCTGATAACTTTGAACGACTCTATCAATTTGCGGTCAAGCTCATTCAGGACGGTTACGCCTATGTGGATAGTTTATCAGCCGATGAGATTCGTATAAATCGTGGAACCTTAACGGATCCAGGAACGGATAGTCCGCATCGCACCCGGTCCATTGAAGAAAATCTCGATCTCTTTGCGAGAATGCGAGCGGGAGAATTTGAAGATGGAGCACATGTCCTCCGTGGGAAGATCGATATGGCGTCGCCGAATATCAATCTCAGAGATCCGACTTTCTATCGCATTCGCCGAATGGCCCATTATCGAGCAGGGAATGCATGGAATGTGTATCCGACTTATGACTTTGCCCACCCACTTTCGGATTCATTGGAAGGGATCACGCATTCTCTCTGTACCTTGGAATTTCAAGATCATCGTCCACTTTATGATTGGGTGCTGAAGGCCTGTGATGTGGCCTGCTATTCACAACAGATTGAGTTTGCCCGTCTCAATCTCAGCTATACCGTCATGAGTAAACGAAAGTTGCTTCAATTAGTGACGGAAGGCCATGTCGATGGGTGGGACGATCCCCGCCTGCCGACAATCAAAGGGTTACGACGTCGTGGATATACCCCTGAGTCGATTAGGAGTTTTTGCGAAGGTATCGGTGTAGCTAAGCGTGATGGAATCATTGAAATGCGAAAACTCGAGCATGCTATTCGTGAGGATCTGAATCAACGGGCGTTTCGAGTGATGGCCGTGTTGCACCCATTGAAGGTCATTATCGACAACTATCCAGAGGGGCAAGTTGAAGAACTGACTGCCGTGAACAATCCAGAAGATCCCACGGCAGGATCACGGACTGTGCCATTTTCACGGGAACTCTATATTGAACAGGTTGATTTTCTAGAAGACCCTCCCAAAAAGTTTTTCCGTATGACCCCTGGACAGGAAGTTCGACTTCGCTATGCTTATATAGTTCGTTGTGAACGTGTGGTCAAAGATGAACAGACCGGAAACCTCATTGAGGTTCATTGCACGTACGATCCTGAGACGCGGAAAGGGATGCCACAGTCCAGCCGGAAAGTAAAAGGCACGATCCATTGGGTTTCAGCAGCCCATGCCGTCCCTGCTGAAGTCCGGATCTATGAATCCTTATTCACGAATGCGGATCCTCTGGAGGAAAAAGAAGATGGTGACTTTCGTTCTCGCCTGAATCCCGATTCATTGAAAACCTTGACGTATTGCCAGGTTGAACCCAGCCTGATTAGCGCTCAGTCTGGAACGCAATATCAGTTTGAGCGGCAAGGTTATTTTTGTGTCGATCCCGATACGATTCCGGGCAAACTTGTGTTTAATAGAACAGTTGCCTTACGAGATACTTGGGCCAAATTTGAGAAAATGGCTTAAATACGTAGAAGCATAGAAGTGAGATGATGGCTTATTACCTTGAATAACAAACTACATATGTGAACACTGAGCGGGAAGTTTGATCGAGGAAAAGGTGAAATCCTAGTTTTTTACTTACTCAGGCGGGGAGGGAATGATTATGTGGCCATGTCTTTTTAATCGACCCATTACGGTGGTACTCGGAGTTGTCAGTCTCTGTTTTTTGTTTGCGACGGCAGGAATTGCCTCAGACGATCATGAGCACGCAGGGCAATATGGCAAGCCAATGGATCCTGCAATGGAAGCGATGATGGCCAAGTGGCAAGCCTATGCCACTCCAAGCGACCACCATAAAGTGTTGAGTCCGTTGGTTGGAACCTGGAGTCATGTAGTTCAATGGTGGATGAATCCAGGGACTGAACCAGAGGTCTCAAAAGGCACAAGTGAAACGAAATGGATGATGGGTGGCCGCTTTCTTCAGCACATCGCTAAGGGCATATCAATGGGGCAGCCGTTTGATGGGATGGGAATCACAGGGTTTGATAACAAAAAAAGAAAATATCAGACAGTTTGGATGGATAATATGGGAACCGGCATGATGATCGGTGAAGGGACCTATAATCCAAGTCATAAAACCTTAACAGATCAAGGCCACTTTATGGATCCCATGATGGGACAACGTGCCTACCGTGGAGTCATCACATTTATTGATGACAATCGTCATAGTTATGAAATGTTTAGCTTAGACAAGACTGGCAAAGAATTTCGTATGATGGAGATCGTCTATACACGCATGCCGTAAGTAAGACTTGGTTTCTCTTTTGTGTCATGTATTTGACAATCAATGTCGAAATCCTAAAGAGATACAACGTTTATCTTGCTGTATACAAACTGAAGAGTCTTACCAAACTTTCCCTACTTCTTGGTATTTCCTTGCAACACATTCGTTTTGAAGGGAATACTAGCTAAGATTTTTTGGATTTACGTGAAATGCGTAATTGGCATTGCCCTTGCTTTTCTTGAGTCTATGGACACGGACTACCAGAACAATCCACTGACTGAAGAAAGGTTTTGACAATGCGAAATTTACTTGTTCAAAAAGAAGTTCAGACTCCAGTCGCTCATCAATTAGGCATTGAATCAGGTGTAAAGAGCTGTCGCTATCTTGGTATGGCTCTTGGCCTCGATCGAAGGCATCGGTATGAGAAAATGGTGGAAAGTGTTTATGGAGAACCTGATGCTGCCAATCGTTTGTTGTTAAAGACTCTCTATTTGTCTGTTCTCGATGAACCAACTGAGAGCCTTGTGACAAACTCTCATAGTGAAGGGTAAGGAATTCAAGGGTCTTTGAGGCATACATCTTCCTCATCTTTGGGTTGTTTTGAGAACCTCTGCCCTTAACCGCTTCATCTGTACTCTCCTTCGACTGATCCCAAGATCATCCATTGGTATGATTTCATCCTATAGCCGTTTCTAAAAACTTTCGTGCGTCTGAATTGTGGAATCGCGCTCTGTTAATAAAATTCATTCGACTTGAAGTGATTGAGTTTCGCTATAGTCTCGGGGTTTTTCTTGGAAGTCCGATTTTCTATGTTCATTTTCTCATAATGGGTTGAACTTTCTTGTCCTAAGTCTTTCGACTGAGAAGAGTTTCTTGAACTGTCAGTCTGATGCCTCTTAAGTAGGCAGATGGAGAGAGCAAGCGAAACGAATTTAGTGAGACGGAAATTTCTATAAATTGCTCAATGAGCACCTCCATCAGGGGGTGTGGGTCAGAGTGGTAAGGCATTCAGTTATTGGATGTCGGTAGTAGGAATTCGTTTGTGAAGAATTGGGAATTTTGTATCACAGAGCGTGTTGAGAAAGGGCCTGGGGAATGGCCATGGGTGAAAATCTGGCACAGGTTGTGAGATTTCTGGCAAATGAGGTGGTTGTCGTAGCTTCTAAAGCGGGGGATATGCACCGAGATGGTGGAGATGTTCTGATGAACCCTTGGTTTTTCCTGATTAATTGCAAGCTTAAAATTCAAGACCTCTATCGAGTCGACCTTTTTTACAGGTGGGCATAGGATATGCTTTATAAATTTCTATTGAATGCCAGTCTCTATGGTTTTCTCTATACAAGAGCGTATTGATACGTTTACAATTAAATGCTAGAGGGTCAAAGAAATATTGATTCAAGCTCCGAACCGAATTTGCCGAAATAACAAGACAATACGGTAATGAACTCGAAAGGCTCACACAATGCTAAGTAAAATTACATTTGTGATGGTGATGATGTTCTTGGCGTGTTTTGTGGTTGTACTTTCATGGTTCGGTTGGTTGACTGGGTATTCCTGGTCTCGTCGAAAAGACAATCTACACCACACCTAAGTTCCTCGCAGTCTTCAACTGATCGTTTCTTTGCCTCGTGCACAGTTCGCGTGCGTCTCTGCATTTTCCTATTCTCCCATGCCTTCTCTCAGCGATTTCTCTTAGGTGAATTTCCCTCAAGGACCCTGTTCTGTGTACGCAGATGTTCGATAATAACTTCATCATCTAATTTCTAAAATTAGGAGATTCCAGTGAAACTATTTCAGTGAAGAAATGTCTCTAACTCGCATAATTTTTCGTATCTGTGCAACAAAGTGAAGAGATCAGCAACAGAATACAAGTGTAAAGAATATGAAGAAATCTCCGATATAGATAGTACGTCTATCCAAATACTGAGTCTTCTAAGCCAACCACATCATGGTGGGGGAAGGGTGTGAGTCATAGCCTATGAGTAAGATTATTGATGCCTTAAATCGGTTGCAAACTCTTCGAGCTGATGATGATCCTACAGACTTAGATTCATTGCAGAGTTCGACAGAAAACTTTCAAGAAGCCATTGTGTCTTCTGAAAGTGAAGTGGTGTCAGATTCTCAGGTCGTCTCGGAGGAGGCCAGTCCATCCTCACCCTCCGTGGAACTTCATCCCAGCGCGTGGTTAGAAATTCTGAAAATAGAATATTTGCAGAGTTATGTGCGTGATGGTGGGGGAGCTGTGAAATTTGCTGTATTGCCTGATACTGAGAGTCAAGCCTCACTGACTAACATGTTAGGGCAAGATGCTCGTCAAGATAACTTTGTCTTTGCGAAGGTTGATGCGCGGTATACCAAAGCACATATGGTGGATAAATTATTTCATAAAGTTGCCAAGCAATTAGATTGGGATGAGTTAGCCTATCAGTATGTTGTGCGCTTGCTCGTCGATCATGGGTATCAGATTCCTGCTGAACGAAAAGAATTCACCCTGCACCAAGTGGCAGCGCTCAATGAACGAAAGGAGCCGTTGCTACGACGGGAT
>JBMYWX010000103.1:0-10153 GCA_049607825.1 Nitrospirales bacterium | reverse complement strand
ATTTTAAACGGAGGCTCAAAAGGTAGAAAATTTTTGGAACGCTATTTTAGCTTGTGTGGGATTGTTGGATTGTGGGCCATCATACCATTTCAAATTTTGCTTGCGTTACCTACATTTTTTAAATCATTAGCTGACTCTGAATGGTTCATCCCCCTCGTCACCCTGATCACAAATATACTCATCTTCGGAACTGTTGCGGTACAAATTAGGGCTGTTGCCAAAGCTGAGTCGCGCCTTACATCTTGAGTAGTAATATATTCCACCATGGCTAATTGTCCGCTCTTGGCCGGAAGAAAGCGATCAAATCTAGAATTGAGAGTTGACAGGGCGCGACCCCAAGCGGTCATACCGTTTAGTCAAATTTTTGGCGTAACCGGGCATAATTTGGAGTGTTCAAGATACCCGCCTATCTTGTCGATACGGCAAACCCCAGAGAAAGGAGAACAACGTTACAATGAAGCAATATTCACAACGCGTTTTAGTGACAACGATGGTTGTTGTCGCAACAGCGATAGCATCTGCCCAAGCCGGAGACTTCCGTCTCACAAGCCCCGATGTAATCGAAGGGCAACCGATCACGGCAGCGCAATACTCTAATGTGTTTGGCTGCAACGGGGCTAATGCTCGGCCTACGCTGGAATGGTCGGGGGCACCCGAAGGCACGAAAAGCTATGCAGTAACGTTCTATGACCAGGATGCACCGACTGGCAGCGGATTTTGGCACTGGGTACTTACCGATATTTCCGCCACCGCGAACGGCATTGCTGCTGACGCTGATCCTGTAGGTTCTATCGAAGGTAATACCGATGTTGGGCAGCCCGGCTATCTAGGACCTTGCCCACCTATTGGGCGTAAACACAAATACGTCTATACTGTGCACGCGCTCGACGTCAACACGCTTGGCGTCCCTGAAGGGGCAACGGCGGCGTTAACGGGGTTCTACATTTTCCAGCACCGTCTTGGCAAGGCGACGCTCTCAACAATCGCGGGACCACGCGATCACTAAGGCTGGAATTCATCCGGACAACTTAGGGCTTATCACCAACAGACCAAGAAAATGTAACCGACTACGGTGATCTGTTACATTTCTGGACTCTGGTACGTTCTGGCCCAATCTGTTGCATCAAAACCAAAAAGAGTTGTAAACAGGAGAAAAAACAGGCAGAGATATAGAGTGTTTATAGAGAACTTCTACAAGAAGATGGTATTTTTCTGACCTGCATAAGAGGTCGTGATATCTGACTGGACAGTAAAGAAGTCCAGCAACTTATCTTTTGATTATAACTCTAGAATATAATGTACATACCCAAACATTTTGAAGTAACAGACAGAGAAGAAATGGTTAGATTCATTGAAGCCAATGGGTTCGGCCAACTTATATCATTAGTAGCCGGAACGTTATTCTCTACACATATCCCTTTCATATTGAGTGAAGACCGTTCGAAAATGATCGGACATGTGGCGAAACAGAATCCTCAATGGAAGAGTATTGATGGTCAAACTGCCTTAATCACATTAGAGGGTCCGCATGACTATGTTTCCCCATCATGGTATTCCACTACTAATTTACCACCGACATGGAACTACCAGGCAATTCACATCTATGGACAGAGTTCGACAATTCACGACACCAAAAGACTAAAAGTTCTGGTCCATTCTCTAGCGGATAAATACGAATCTTCCTTTGATGAACCTTGGCAACCATCTTATGATGAGGCCATGTTGACGGATATTGTAGGTATAGAATTGGTGATCACAGATATTCAATGTAAATACAAACTTAGTCAAAATCGCACTGAAAAAGATAGAAAACTTATTGTAGGGAAGCTTGAAGAACGTGGCTCGAATAAGCTAGCTCAGGCGATGAGAGATCGTGAGTGATAACAAATGCGTGAAATTGATGCGTAAAAAGTGGGAGACTTACACAAAACGTTGAGTGATAGACGAAAAAAGTCAGCCCAAGCTAAGAATGTAACCGACTACGACCTTCTGTTACATTTTCGCCTGAAACGGGATCGTGAAATGAAATGTTTGACGAGTCTTGAGTGATTCATTCGTCCGCTCCTAGCCGAGAGTTCCCTGCCGACCCAACCGACGGTACCCGACCCCAAGCAGGCAAATGGTTGACATTCCACATGACGCAAAAGCCATTGTTTAAAAGAGCCTGGCCTTACCAAGACGACATACTTTCGCTTCCTGTAGTCGATATCGATAAGGCATCGGAGTGGTACTGTAGATGCTTTGGTATGACAGAAGTGAAAAGATTTACCGATCCAATACCGACGGTGATTCTTGAGCGAGATGGAGTAGAGATTGGTTTCTCAGTTAACGGAAGGGATGCGGCGCAGGATGGCGGGGCGATCTTAGTCACAAACATTCATCAGGTACAAGATGAACTAAAATCAAACGGTGTCAAAACTACGGACTTGAAGATTGAAGAACGTGATGGAGAAAAAATCCAAGTGTTCTTTGTTGTAGCACCAGACGAACTTTGTTATTACTTTCACCAGCCGTTGAAAGACTAAACGATTGTCAGCTAATAGCGGACAATAAGTATTCGGCATGAGAATTGTAGACCGGTAGATCGCGACCCAAGTGGTCATTCGTCTTTTATAATTAATCGGGGTCCTAGCTCACTGTTTTCAATATTTCGAACAAATCATGAAACTATTATGGTTATCAATTAGATGTGCATCTATATTAGAAAACACTCGTTCAAGTATATGGACCAAGCAGGTCTGTTTGAAATTGTTATGGTGTTATTAAACTGAGTAACTAATGGTGGATCCTATTAGTAGTAATGCCGTCTTTCATGTGTCAGATTTGGAGAAATCGCTTAAGTTTTATACCGAAAATCTCGGATTTAAAGTAGATTTTAAATTCGGTGATCCGGCGACTTATGCAGGAATGAGTTTAGGGAAACTATATTTGCATCTGAGCTCGTCTTATCCATATAAAAACAATACAGGTCATGGACATATCTATATTATTTTTAATGAGGTTGATGAGATATTTTCCAATCTAGAAAAAGCCGGGGTTGAGTTCTTCTCTAAAATCGATGATCGAGACTATGGGATGAGAGATTTCGCAGTTAAAGATCCCGATGGCAACCAGATAGGAATAGGATGTGAAACGTCTTGAACCCCCATAACAAGCACATGTAGTTGAACCAACAAAGCGCGTAAGAGTTAGTTGGTCGCTGATGCGGGGCGTTATGATTTGCAAGTAAAAACTATGGAGTAAAATATGTCTGCATACGTTATTTTTAATTATACAATACTAGATCGAAGTAAAATTGATGAACTTACCGAGCAAAGCAAACCTATAGATGAAAAATATGGCGCTAAAGTTATAGTTGGCTCCCCAATAAAAGCAGTCGAAGGAAGCACGTTACCCAATATGGTCATTTATAAGTTTGCAAGTTTTGATGCTGCAAAAAATTGGTATTATTCTGAAGAGAATCAAGAACTTTCAGTATTTCGAAATGGAATTACAGAAGGCTGGGCAGCAATTGTTCCGGATGTTTCCGAAACAGATGCTTTAATTGAATCTGGATATTTTGAATGCCGCTCATAACCAATCACTGAACCAGGACGCGCTAAACGGAATGACTTCTCTTGGCCGAGAGTTCCCTGTCGACCCAATCGACGGTATCCGACCCAGAGCGGTCGTTCAGTAATAGCCTAAATTTAGAGGGTCGTAGACCCCTCTAGATCGGATTTGCAGATGAGGGCTTTGGCTGGCTTGCCTTGAAGTTATTCACCGAATTTGTTCTGATCAATATAAGCAAGGTAACAGACGAGGGCCTGAATGATGTGGAAAGAGCCCTATTCTCACTTCCGTATAGGAGTAGTCATATAAAGAATAATGGGGCAAGATGTACCGACTCAACCCAAGGCTATGTCTTCCCTTCCGCAGAGGATTTCAACTGATCGCAATCCTCCTATTTCCATAAGGAAATCAAGTAGACAATTATTGGGAATCCTCTTAATGGAATAAATTAGGTTTAAGGATCGAATAAATGAAAAACCCTTTTCCGAAACAGATTAGAAACCTCCCGGCTTTTGAGGGCCCATTTGATGCGTTCAAACTCTCTGCCCAGGGTTGCGACGTGATGTTTGCGTCTTATCCAGCCGGAACAGAAATACCCCTGCACAAGCACGAAACCGATAATGTAGGTCTGATCACGCAAGGTGAGTTAATCCTCACAATACATGGGAAGACGAAAAGATTTGCGGTTGGAGATTGGTATCATGTTTCAGCCAACTCGGAACATGCGGCACAATTTGATTCCGATACGGCTGAATTTAAGTTTTGGTTCAAAGAGAGCTTAACCTAATGCAAAGGCTCTGAAACGATTATAAAAAGTCTATCGATGGACGGCATATTTCCGAGTTCGACCCAAAGCGGTCCTTCAGTCTGGCTGGATCCATTCGGATCTAGGAAGTCGCATTGTGTAGGTTTGCCATCGATCAATACCGATTCCAACGGGCGGTTTTAGAGTTCCCAAATTCAAAAATCCGAAGCTTCTGTAAACGGCTATCGCAGCAATATTGAACGTGAATACGTTAAGCTCGACTTCTTGAATATTGCGATGTCTGAAGGCGTTTTGTAGTGTGAGAGACACCAACGGTTTCGCATAGCCCATTCCCCTTAAGGTCGGAGATACTGCAACACGGCAAAGCAGGGCACTGCCATTCTCCCAATTGAAGCAGAGTTGCGAATGCCCAGCTATCGAATTCTTAATCTTCGCGGTCCACGCAAATCGACTCGGTCGTTGACCGGATGGTTCAAAGAGCATTCTCTGAATATCATTTTTTGTAAGGGGGTATCTGTACTCGGGTCCCGCCCAAAGTCCTACCGACTTATCATCCGAAAACCAGCTAGACAATTCGTCAAATTCGTCTAGTGAGAATGATGTCAACTCCATTTCCAATACTCTGATTCCCTTCAAATGCCCGCTTCTGGCCGGCAATGGGCGGTCGGCGCTAGGATTGAGGACAGGCAGGACGCGACCCAAGGAGGACATTCTTTCAGCACATCTATAATATTAACAATAGAATAATTAAATTAATTATAAAGAAGGGTAAAAATGGCAATTACCGGTGAATGTCTTTGTGGAACCGTTAAATATGGGATAGAAGGCAAACTCCATAGTGCGAGATCGTGTCATTGCTCAACGTGTCGGAAAGCCTATAGTTCACAAGCATCTGCTTATGCATTGGTAGATCCAAGTGAATTTAAATGGCTATCCGGAAAAGAGAAATTAATCTCTTATGTAAATAAACACGGCGTAGGAAAACAATTTTGTAGCATATGTGGCTCCATGCTATGCGGTATAGTTGATGGGAAAATTCATGGCATAGCTATGGGCTGTCTAAATGATGACCCGGAAATAGAATTAAGCATGCATTTATACGTAGGCTCTAAAGCCAAATGGGAAACTATTGCAGAAGGTGTGCCGCAGTATCAGGAAGGACCACCGGAAGAATACGAATAGGATTTGAATAATTGACTGCTTTTGGTCGGCAATACGCGTTTTGCGCTAGAACTGCTCACCGGCAGGGCGCGACCCAAAACGGACATACAGCTCTAACAACAAGGTAATTCCCAATTGAGAAAGCAGTATCACTTTCGACCGTCTAAACAGGGATATTATGCATGGGCCGTTGATCGCTTAGTAGAGTTGGCGAAGAATTTTGAACCTTTACAAGTAAAGCTCGATTCTATTCAAGAGATCGATGAGAATTTCTGGTTTAGTGGCCCGAATGATCATCCGACATGCCGTGCCATTGCGGAACATACAAAGTTAATTCAAGAGGCAGATTTAACTTATCCAATTATCCTGTCCTCAGATGGTCGCATTATGGATGGGATGCATCGTGTGTTAAAAGCACTGTTGGCAGGAAATAATACAATAAAAGCCGTTAAATTTAACCAAGATCCTAAACCGGATTACGAAAATGTGTATCCAGATGATTTATCTTACGACACAACATGAGCACTGGAAAAACCAATAGGAAGGAGAAAATCCAGCTAGATGAAGTAGAACTGTTAGTGCGAAGACTGGGGAACGGGACAAACCCTTTGCTTGTCATTCACGGCGGACCCGATTGGGATCATAATTACCTGATTCCTCCGTTTGAAATGATTGCCGATCATTATCCCGTGCTGTTGTTTGATATCCGGGGTTGCGGTGGGTCAACCAGATTCGGCATTCCGGAAAAATATGGTAGTGATAAGGTTGTTGAAGATTTAGTACAACTCTTAGATAAAGAAGGTATTGGGAAGGCGTGGTTACTGGGATTTTCATTCGGTGGAAGGATCCTGCTACGTTTTGCTAAAAAGTATCCTCACAGAGTGAAGGCTATGGTCCTCGCTTCAACCATCCTCGCGGATCCACCGAAAAGAGAAATATCGGTATTACCCGAACATCAGGTTCGACTGGACAGCACGCCTTCAATGCAGGAGGTGTTCGTCAGATCCGATCTCTCACCGGCTGAAAAAACGAAAACACTGGCGCTCAAACAGCTGCCCCTGGATGTTTATGATCTGGAAAAAGTTGGTGAGATTGAGAAGATCGTGCAAAACGTGGACTTCTCCGGGGAGTGGGGAATGGCCTTGCAAGCCGGTTTACTCGTACGCGATCAAACGAATTACACGCCCTGGCTGATGGGGCAGGATTTCCCAGTTCTTGTTCTCCACGGACAAAACGATATGCGCTTCTCGGTTCCGGATATCGCACCGGGAAAGAATATAAGCGTCAAAGTATTAGAAAAATGTGGCCATTTTGCGCATCTTGAAAACCCCCCTCAGTGGTCTGACATCATTCTTGATTTTCTAAGAGCACATAGCCAAGAAGAGGGACAGCAGTTGGCCGATGGCTGACAAAAGCATACCTTTCATGAGAGAGATTTCCGTAGATACAAGACTGATAACAGAACGGCTTTGCTTGCGAGCAGTGGCTTTATCAGATGTTGAAATGACTTGGTCTGCAACTCGCTTTGATGGATTTAACGACGGAATGATTTGGGATCGTCCTAAGACAAGAGGTCAACTTGTTGATAGAACCCAAGAAAGTCTTAGTCAGTGGAAAGAAGGTAGCTTGTTTACCTATACAGTCGAGCTCGTTGATGCCAGCACTCCCATAGGTCGAGTGGCGATCAAGCAGACGAATGCGTTGCACGTGTGGAATGTTGGGTTTTGGATCCATCCTGACTTCTGGGGACAGGGGTATGCGACTGAAGCTGCAAGTGCCGTATTGGATTTCGGGTTTTCGGCGCTTCACGCCTCAAAGATTGTCACTGCACATGCCATTTGGAATATACGAAGCAAAAGAGTGATAGAAAAGTTAGGGTTTCGGTATACGGGTGAAAATCCTTGTGGTTTCAGAAAACAGGGCAAACCCGTAGCAGAGTACGAGTATGAAATCGAAACCCCTGTGCTCTAACCGAGTACTCAATCAGGGGACAGACGGACGGCCTTCTGTCACTACTGATCGGGGCAAAGCTGTCAGTGAAAGTGTCACCTAATACTCCATGCTGTGGCGGAGACCTACTTGATTCTGGGCGTCGAGCAACGGGAAGGGTTGGAGTTGTGAGGGGAGGGCTGAAGGAAATCCGGGATTGTAATCGTCCACTTGTGGCCGACTCCTGCCTGTCTGAAGCCGCAACTGGGGACTATTGAACGTCTGCTTTCCGGAAAAAGGAAAGGAGGACGCTGATAATTTAATAAGTCAATGATATCGGAAGATAGCTCAGGACAGATACGAAGGAGGGGAGTGGGTATTTCTGGCGCATGGCCTTCGAAGGTTTTCTTTGGGGACTCAACGTCCAGAGGGGCTCGAGTGTCCAAGCAGCGTGGCCACATAGAGGTGTCGTTCGCGTCGCAGCCTGGTCCCCAGCAGACTCCTCCTCCATTGGGTCGTCTTCTCCAATAATTTATTGAAATGACAATTAGAGTCGAAGAAGGGTATTACGTCGCAACAATCTGGATATGCGCAGAATAGCCAAGTTGGGTAAGGAGATGCTCGCAGTCTTCCCACGTCAGCCCAAATGCCCGTACGTCCGCAACGCCTAAACGCGCGATCGCCTCACGAATGATGACGCCATCTTGGGCATCAATTTCCCCATCTAATAGCGAACACTCTGCCCAAGAAACGAGATCTTTTAGGGACAGCTCATGTCTAAGATAAGCTTCTAACGTCTCTGCTATGGTTTGGCGGGTAATAAGCATATGAGATCTACACCTTCTGATGACCTAAATCTATAGGGTATTTTTGATGAATTTCAACCAATTGTCCAGTGTCATCATAAATCTCTTGATAGAATCTCATGGTGGTTTCACTGGCGTCAACTTCCTTTACATAACGAGCCATCCACCCCTGACGTCCTTGCACATCTAATCGGTACTGTCGACCTCCGTGTTCGAGAGTCTCCCAGAACGGGAATTTTCGTTCATTGTGTTCACGTGTACTCATGTCAGTTTAGTTTTATAGTCTTTGGAAGCTCTCTCTAAGAAATTTGGCAATCTGATCTTCTCCAAAATTCGTGAACATCTGGATGTCAGACCGCTTGCAATGATTAAAACCCTACCAGAGAAGAGCTGCTACAGTCTGCCTTCATCACATTCAATGACATCCACCCAAGTGGTGAGCGTTGGCAGTTGGTCGACTTGGACGCCTCGGTTTTGTGCGAGGGCTTCCACTAATCCATTAAATCGTTGCTGTGCTTGTTCGTTTTGCGGGGTACCGGTCAACACCTTGTTGTTCCATTCCTCACGTTCATCGTGTGAAACGGCCTTGCCTTTACTCCTGACCCAATCCAGGAGTTCTTCATCTGTGCCTCCGGCCAAAACTCGCTGCTCCAATTCTTCTCCGTTGATCTCTAAGATTTCAAGGAGATATTTATCAAACCCAGTCGTCAAGTAATGATAATCCTGAATGAACCCCTGGTTGCGCATACGGATTTTGTCAAATAGTCGCCCCAGGTGGCAAAGCCCACCGACCTGTTTTTTAGGACTTCGTGGATACTGCTGCGCGGTCATTGTTTAATTTCCTTTCATCATTCCTCTATGAAGCCTCTTCCTATAGCCGTTCCAATAAGCTTCTGTATGTCTGAAGAATGTTATTGCGCTGTGTTAGTGATATTCATTCGGCTGAAAATTATTTTGTTTCGCTATAGTCACACCAACAACAATCCTATCGAACGTGCGAGAGCAAACTCTTTTGTTTGAGAAAAACCATCAAAACCATCAGCCCCACCAAAGGGAAAATGTGAACGAACTTCTTTGTAGGATGGATAGCCATCCTTTGCCGTATCGTTATCGGGCGTCGCGCGCAAAATCAGATCACTCAGCCAAGCCGCATGGGCTCGAGGAAGAGTCACAGTCTCATCTGCCGATCGACTAGGAAGAATAAGCTGACACTGGTTAGCCTTTCGATCTTCGGACACAGGCTTTCCTCCAATCCACACAAACTTTCTTTCGATAAGTGATGGGTCTGCAAGCGGTTCAGATGACAGCAATCGTTTTACCCAATTGCGTCCAACGCGTGGCGTTGGCACAGGCTCTGTGAACCAAGAACGAACGTCTTGGTCCAATCCTTGGCCTTCCTTGAAAGCAAACAACGCTGCACTCAGGCCCTCTCCCAACCACTCAGGGGCTTCCGCATTGAGATCTTCATGGAGCAGGTCATTCTCTGCAAACCCACCAAATGCTGGACTCATGAGCCGTATGCCATAACCAGCTGGATCAAGGCCAATCGGACTATGTGCCGTGGTCGTAAAGCGATGCCAGAACGCTGATTGAATCAAGTCATGATCAAACAACTGGCGCACACGCTCCAAACTTTCAACCGTTTCAACAATTGTTTCACTGGGCAATCCATACATTAAATAGGCGTGAATGAGAATGCCGGCATCATGAAACGCCGATGCCACTTCTACCGTTTGATCAACCGTAATCCCTTTTTTGACAAGTTCCAAGAGTCGATCCGAAGCCGCTTCTAACCCTGCGCTCACCGCAATACACCCAGATGCTGCTAGCAATCGGCACAGGTCTCCTGTAAACGCTGGCTCAAAACGAATATTTCCCCACCACGAAATCGTCACACCCCGTTCCAACAATGACAAGGCTAAATTCTTCAGTCCTGCCG
>JBMYWX010000102.1:0-10399 GCA_049607825.1 Nitrospirales bacterium | reverse complement strand
GGTGATGTCCCGATCAATGTCATAGACCGCCTGATAGTCCGTGCCCCCAGGTGTGACCGGCAACCGACCCACCAACGCCGCCTCGGCCGTCGAGAGCAAACCAAGCAAAAAAAATCCCACACAAAACGTGGTAGTAATGGGTTTGTACATGATTGCACCTCCCAAGTTGCAATACGGTGGATATATATGCTTCTAAGATCGGGCGAAAAGTTTGGCAGATCCAGCTTATTTGTCAAGCGGAATCAAGGTTGATCTTTTCTCATCATCTCGTCGCTCATAAAGGGGATACGGGAGATGATCTGATTTATTCGGGTGGGTCACAAACAGAAAAAGAGATCAAGTCTAGTTCCTTAACTGTAAGCAATGTTTGGTGTTTTAGAAGGTCTGTTTCGGAAGCGTATTTTTTCAGAGTTCAAAATAGCGAGGTTAGATTAACCGAAGCACTCTGGAGAATGATGTTCCACTCTTCTAGAATTTGGAATAGTTGGTTCGAAGTTTCTCCATTGGCGTCCACCATTTACATAATTAAAGCTAGTTTTTATGTATATATGCTCCTAGAATGACTACGCATCAGCATGCACATAGGGCGCAACTTTTATCTTTCTAGAGTGTTGGCGCATCTCACTGGAATCATGCCAGGCCTGCATGCGCAAGAGCATATCCATATCGAGACTAAATGCTTTTTCTAGCCGCAGTGCCATTTCCGGTGAAAGAGTAGATTTTTCATGGAGCAAGTCAGATAGAGTAGCACGGCGTACGCCTAGCACGTTCGCTGCTTTCGTGATGCTTAAGCCAAGCTCATCCAATATCTCGGTTTTAATGAACGCGCCTGGGTGAGACGGCTTCATGCCAACTTTAATCGGTTTCTTTTTCATCAGTGATAATCCTCCAAATCCAATACATCGATAAATCCACCTTCTTCTATAAAAGTGATCCGCCAGTTACCGGATGTTGAAACACTCCAGGTATCTTTGCGGTCTCCCGAAAGTTGATGAACCCGCCATCCTGGTGGAGATGAACTACGAAATGCAGTCATGTCGTCAGCCAGAATGAGCGCTGTGATAATATTTCGTATCCTGTTTACCAGGTCGGACCGAAGACCTTTGATCTGATTATCTTCAATGAGGCGCTTTAATCCCCGGTGGCGAACGGAACGAATGATCATCTGTTTATAGTGTACGGTAAAACAGTACGTATTTCAAATGTTTTTTAGAGGGGTATACTAAGATTGACCGAAGCGGCCTGGAGGATCATGTTTCATTCCTCTAATATCTGAAACAACCTGTCGCCGATTTTTTAAATTTAGCATTCTTGACGCTTGTAGCCGCAAAGAACATTGGGTGATTAACGAAAAGGCTTTGTGATTCGCTCCAGTCAAAGTTTCTCCACCGGCCTCCACCAAATATTTAACCAATTTCTACATTTAGGTTATTTTTCCATTAGTTTCCAGCTTGGCCCAGTTTTAGCGTAAGCAAGGTGTGTATGAGATTGTGCATTTATGAGTTGTATTCTTCATCACATATGCTGCATTCCCCAGGGCTATTCTTTGTGTATTCGATGACGTTTCCAAGTGAGTCTTGTTCAAACGAACAGCACTCAAAGAGAAGAGACTTTAACTTTGTACGTCCACGTTGTATTCGGGACTTCGCTCCCGAGAGAGAAATGTTCAGCTGATCGGCTATTTGTTGTTGCGGCATCTCTTTCAATTCGTAGAGTTCAACCGCCTCACGATAAGTATCTGGAAGCTGAGCAATCATGGTCGGCAACCAACCCTCAATCAACTCGTTGAGATTTTCTTGCCCCTGAGTCGGAGCAGCCACATCATTCGGCATGTCTGCATTGTGTTCGCGGCTCTTTGAGCGGTAATGGTCGACCACCAAATTCCTGGCAATTTGAAAGACCCAAGATGTGATGCGTTGGTCATCGGCGACATCATCTAACTTTTGATGGATGCGTAAGAATATTTCCTGAAGCAGGTCATCTGCCACTTGTGGATCAGACACGCGTTGAAGCAGGAAGCTTCTCAGTTTAGCACTGAGAAGCTCCCAGATGTGTTCTGTTGTTATCGTTTCGTTGTTCATGCAGACCGTATTCTATGACAAATTTGGTTCTGGCGTACGGTTATTTTAACAGCATGCCGCGACCAATGCTTGCCCTACATTCGTTGCACAACAATTTGAATGGGTATCTTTGTGTTGCTTGGCATCCGCCTCCAATACCACGAATATCTCCCACTGATTTCCTTCTGGGTCTGCAACCCATACCTTATCCTGGACGGCATAGCAGCAGGTCGTCTGTTCCTCAACACGGGTTTGTAAGCCCGCCTTCGAAAGCCGTGTGATGGCTTCCTGGACCTCTTGAGAGGATTTGACCTGAATACCGTAGTGCATGGTTCGTTGATTGGAGCTGTTGACCTTATCGACTTCATTTAACGTCAAGTTTATTGATGGATCTTGTGGCTCAAACTTGACGTAGCCAGGACGCTCTTTTGCCGGAGGTACCCCTAACAGGGTCTCGTAAAATGTTCGCGAACGCGTTAAGTTTGTCACCGCGAGCGCGATATGAATTCGACTGGAACCAGGAAACTTGATAGCAGATTGTGTGTTCATCGTACATCTCCTTTGTGGTAAGTGTTGGTTTTCATCTTTGTAGACGAGGGACCCTAGAAAAAGACGCAATCTGCCACTAATGAAATCGGGACCCCCAAGAAAGGAATCGAATCCGCAATATTTGGATTCAAAGTCGGAGGCAATCAATTAAAGATCGGAAATGATTGATGGAACGGTCAACCTAACGAATATTGAGTATTGAATTGATGTCAAGCCCATTTATAATCAATACCCCAAATGACTAACAAAATAGGTTGTATTGACAAAGTGCTTGGATGGTAGGTGCGGAGGGTCATAAACTGAGTGATAGGGGGAATACTTGGGTGGATATGACAGAGGTGGCAGAATAGGGTATTAAGAAACATTTTTGTTCTGCTTGTCCTTTGTGAAATAATTCGTTATTCCTCAAGTCGCAACGGTGGTTCTCGCCTCTATCCAGTCAATCAATAGTAAAAACTGAAGTGTAACGAAGACATGTCGCACGAGCATATTGAAATCATCGATCATAGTGACTGGGTGGAAGCTCTATTCTTGCCTTACAGAGAAATGATCGGAGAGGACTACGACGCTTACCGCGGACATGTGTATCGCAGCATCACCTATGCAATGCATTTCTTAGAAGGCAATGATTGTCAGCGCAAGATGGTCGAAACAGCATTGGTCTACCATGACATCGGACTTTGGTCGGACAAGAATCTGGCGTACCTCGAACCATCAGAAGCCTTGGCATTACAGGACAATGAAACGAACAGCTTTGGCCTTGAGCCAGAAACGTTGAAGGCGGCCATCCGCTGGCATCACAAAATGACACGTTATTCAGGTCATAGTGCCAAAGTCGTGAATGCCGTGCGTCACGCCGACTGGATTGATGCCTCGCAGGGCATGATTCGCAAGGGGCTAACTCAAATACAAGTCGAAGCCGTTCAAGATGCGATTCCGAACTACGGTTTCCCAGATGTTTTGCAGCGTCTAATGCGCGACCTTGGAGGCTCCGCAATCAAAGGAAATTTGAAAGTTCTTCGACACGTCTTTAAAGTCTAGCGGGATCTGTTACGGAAGGCTAATGGTCCAAACGTGACATTCGTTCTCTACCAAATTAGGAGGAATGAGAATGGCAAGAGTACGGCATCGTGTCGGCATCGTCGGCGACCTCAATACAATCTACCGTTCCATGTATGAGTCGGTGGGTCTCTGTGGGTGGTGGGCGACAACAGCTGATGGAACGTCAAAGGTCGGGTGCGTGCTGGATCTACATTTTTTGGATGTCGTCACCCTGTCATTTAGGATCGAGGCGTTGGAAGAAAAATCGCGGATCTGTCTTCACTGTGTTTCCGGACCTGGGCCGTGGCAGGACTGCTCGCTGAAGTTTTCCTTTAAACAGGATGCAGCTCAGGTGTGGGTCGAGTTGGTTCATGAAAATGAAGCTGCGTCCGAAGACGACTTTCTGTATTTCAATACGAAATGGACGTGCTACCTGTTGAGCCTGCGCGATCTAATTGAAAAGGGAAAGGGCCACCCATATCCCAATGATGTGAAAATACACCTGGGCGACTAAGTTGATGCGAATGTTCACTTTGTCATGTGAATATCATTATTGTGTACAAGTGGATGTTCGAATTTTTGGTTCAATTGTCTCTCATCAAATTCAGGCTGATCAATTGATTAGCTTGGCGACAGTTGGGGGTAGAGTTCCCGCCATGCGCTTCTCAGAACGCGAGAAGCTGAGCGCAGAAATAGACCTAGTAGGGCGATGGCGATCAGGATATCTGGCCATCCAGAATTAAACACCCATACCGCGACTGTGGCGGCAATGACCGCAATTCCTTCCATCACATCATTGCGTGAGCATTCCCAGACTGATGTCATATTCACATCGCCATTTCGATAGGGATACAATAACCGCAGGCACAGTAAGTTTGCTCCTAGATTGAGCAGCGCAGCGATGCCCATGGTTTCAAAGACGGGTGTCTCAACGTACGAAATCCGCCATGCTATTGAAACCGCTACTGCCAGGGCCGCACCGACAATTAGCAACCCCTTGAACAACGCGACTCGTGCTTTTGCGCCACATGTCGCACCAATGACGGCCAAACTCAATGCGTACGTTACTGCGTCGCCGAAATTGTCTAGTGCTCCGGAAAGTAAGGATGAGGAACTACTGAATATGGCAGCAGAGCTCATCATGAGAAAGGTGGCCGCGTTGATCACGAGTATGAGAAGCAGTACGCGTCGCTGTCGCGCTTGTAATGCTGCAACGTCAATTTGATTCTGACAACAACTATCGCTCATTGAGTTATGGGGATTATATGTATGTAAAACTTGTCCATCAAAGTCTATCGTTAGTCAGATCAGGCCAAAAGTAGATATTCAAAAATATTCTGTTCTATTGTACTGTTTCGATTTCCCATAGACCACTTGTTTTTTACTTGTTCTCCATTCTGTATTACAGATGCGATCAACGCACGACTAATTCTTAACGGCATTAAGAGCCTGAAAACGAGGAGGATTTTCAGGCAGAAATCCGGAAGCTCAAGGTTGGGGGTATCCGTGAAATTTCGCAGACTTTCTTTATGCTTTAAGTTCTCCAATTCTCTTTCCGAAAATGATAGTACCTCTGGCAGTCCTATCCGCATGCTCTATACATCATTTGTTATTTTGGCATATTGACATGATCTCAACTACTGAACCTCTTGAAGCTGACAGTCGCACATTGTGTGTCTCAGGGCGGTTTGAGCTTCAGAATCTTCACAGGTTTAATATTGCACTTGATGCGGTGATACATTCGAATCCTCAAAAAATCATTCTCAATTTTTCTCAGGTATCCTATATTAATGCTGAGGGGCTTGCTTTACTCTTGGCAGTGCATAGGAAATTAGAGGAGGTAAAGATTGGTTTGACTCTTGAGGTCGCTTCAGGGTTTGTTCTGGATCTTTTGACTAAGACCAATGTGGGTGAAATGATTCAACTCTCTCACATCGATGCTCATGTAGTTTCATCGGGCACTTCACAATCCTCAGTTCCTTCCAGATCTCCCTCGATTCCCTCATTTGAAGTCAAATCTGATGAGATGGATGCACTCTTATTCCCTATCCTGAAAATATTAGAACAAGAAACCTTGGACCTCCCACTTTTGCCAGAAGTGGCTAGTCAGGTCCTGTCTCTCATGGCTGACCCCGATGCCACGGCAAATAGTCTTGCCAGGGTCATTCAGCAAGACCCCGTACTGATGGCCAATATTTTTAAAATTGCTAATTCAGCGGCGAATGGTGCGAGCCAAAAAATTGTATCCTTGCAACAAGCTATTACCTGGTTGGGCCAGACTATGGTGGAAAGTCTCACTATCGCGTTGTCGCTTCAAGCGAATGTATTTAATGATCGTGGGTACCAACGAGAGGTCAGAGGATTATGGGCACATGCTATAGCCACTGCATATTATGGGAAAACGTTGGCGCGGTTGATCGGAGCGAGCCCAGATAATGCTTTCATGTGTGGGTTATTACATACTATTGGAAAGTTCGTGGTCATCCATCACTTTAATGAATCTCGTGGAGATTCACCTTCGGTTCTACGATGGTCAGTGATGGAAAACATTTTAGAGCAATCATATATTGAAGTGGGCCGCGAACTGGCTGATCTATGGAATTTCCCTTCCGCTGTTAAGGAAGCAATTACTCAACATCAAGAACATTCTTATCGTTTTGCCACACATCCATTACATGGCGCAGCCATTACTTGCCTGGCCGGCCATGTCGCTACAAGTCACTTGGATTCAGTGCCGGTTGAGGAAGAAACTCTACTGGCATTACCCGTCGCTGTTTTCCTGAATATTCCAGAGAGTATTGTGGATGAAATACAGAAGACCAAGAATATTGTTCAAACTCAAGTTGATAGTCTGCTCCTTTGAATGATAATACGACGTTTCATGGAAAGGATTATTTTCGAATCGTACCTAATTCACCTATCACACATCTCTTGTCTTTTAAATTTAAGGCTCAATAGCCTTGATCATTGTTCTTGAATGAGATGAAGGATAATCATTTCTGTTGTGTTGCCGACAGGTATGAAGATGCCGTCTTTTGCACGAATATCCATAGCAAAAGACGGCTTCTTTTTTGTTGAAATACTTACCCATCACATATGCTCTCACGCCGCCATACCTTCAGCTCTATGCATGGTGACTCGTCTTTATTCTCAAGGTTTTTTGAGAAATAGCTTGAAGCGAAAGAATCTGGAGTAACGGATTCGGGGTATTGCTTCACTGCAAGTTTATGCTGTTTCGTGAAGTGACGAATCCATGAAGGCTAATGTGAGATATTAAAAAAACAACAGGTTTACCTAGACGCTATTGTATTCCTAATCTTAGACCTAAAATAATCATGCAGCGAAACGTCGTGAATTTAGTCGATGATGCTGAGAGCATCTCTAGTCAGGAGATTGGGGCTTTGGATTGATGTGCTCGAGTGCAGTTGGTTCTGTGAGTCAGAGGAACATGATTCGACGATATACTGGGTCATATTACAGAGTTCCAAAATATCATGAATTTGTTGTCGGGGATTAATTATGGAGATCTTCACATTCTTTGTTTCTGATTCCATGATACATCGATGAATCATCCCAAGGCCTGAACTGTCGATAAATTTAACGTCTTGTAGGTTAAGGATGATGTGGCGAGTATTTTGGCCATAGCCGTCTTGAATGGCGGAAGAAAATGTTCGGCGAGCACTGAAGTCTAATCGTCCTGTAAGAGTAAGGGTCATCGTGTCGCGTGTTGATTCAGTAGTGATTTGCATAAGTCTAGCATT
Source organism: Nitrospirales bacterium (assembly GCA_049607825.1). Lineage (GTDB taxonomy): Bacteria > Nitrospirota > Nitrospiria > Nitrospirales > UBA8639 > JAGQKC01. The sequence goes on along the minus strand of JBMYWX010000102.1, from coordinate 2,988 downwards.
CCTATAATGGTTGTTGTCTGGTGTATTACATCGGATGATTCCTGTGTGATCTTGAGGGGTAATGAAACAAGTTCTTTCTCTTGTACTGACGTTGTATATGTTTCTTGATATGGCTTTTTACTGAGTTGTGCATATTCTGACGAGAATTTGACGAATGCTATTCTGCAAGGCACAATCCCTCCGCGTATCGTTGAATAATTTCAACCCCATGTGCGAAGTCTGACTGTCGGCCAATGCTCAACCTTGTCTGGAAAATACAAACATACTCGAACTTCAGTCTTGATCAATTATTTGATGTGTTGCAGTTAAGAGTTAATATTTTTGTTGTCGAACAACAATGTGCCTATCCAGAGTTGGATGAATGTGATCGGCATGCTGAAACGAGACATCTTTCAGGATATGATGAGAATGGCTCCTTAGTGGCCTATGCTCGATTACTTCCTGCTGGTATAAGTTTTTCTGAGGTGAGTGTAGGACGGCTAGTAGTAAGGACGGATGTACGAGGGCAAGGGGTTGGTCACCAACTTTTGCAAAAGACCTTGGATGAGGCTCAAAAAGTTTGGCCTGGTCACGTCATTCGAATGGCCGCTCAAGAGTATCTTGAAAGTTTTTATGAACATTATGGGTTTCGGCGGGTGTCGGATATATTTCTTGACCATGGCGTTCCTCATGTGGAGATGTTGAAGAAATGATGATGCCTTTATTTCCTCTTGGTGACATCTCTCTTGAAACGTTCCTTGAGGAGTACTGGCAAAAGAAGCCACTCGTGATTCGCCAGGCCTTGCCAAGCCTAGAACCGCCTGTCACTGCGGATGAGTTGGCGGGGTTAGCCTGTGAGTCGTTTGTCGAGTCTCGTCTCGTGATTCAGGATGGGGAGGGCGATCGATGGGCGTTGACCCATGGGCCTTTTACTGAAGAAACCTTTCAAACATTGCCTGATAAGCATTGGACTTTGTTGGTGCAGGCTGTGGACCATTGGGCTCCAGCTGCTGCTGAATTTTTAACTCAGTTCCATTTTATTCCTAGCTGGCGTATTGATGATCTCATGATAAGTTATTCCAGCGATGGTGGAGGTGTGGGGCCCCACTATGACAACTATGATGTCTTTTTGGTGCAGGCCAGCGGTCGACGGCAGTGGGAAGTTGGAGGATATTATGATGCTAGCTCTCCACGGCGTCCTGATACCCCAGTCATGATTCTGTCCGATTGGAAGCCGGAGCAGCAATGGATCCTTGATCCAGGAGATTTGCTATATATTCCGCCACGCGTGGGACACAATGGCGTTGCGGTGGGCGATGATTGTCTGACCTGTTCCGTTGGTTTTCGGGCACCGTCGCATGGCGAGATACTTCGTGGGTTTGCGGACTATGTTGCGGAGACACTCAGTGAAGAAGTTCGATATGCTGATCCGGACCTTGTCCCACAAGCGAATTCAGGGTGTTTGACGTCAGACGCCTTGGATCAAGTTCAACAAATACTGAGTCGAAACTTTCAAGATAAAGATTTGATCGCAGATTGGTTTGGCCGCTTTATCACGGCGCCAAAATATCCTGATGAAGAGAACTCTAACGCAACCTATCTGCTTGAAGATTTGCGCACACATGGTGCGGAAGGGGGTGTTCTCAAGAAAAATGAAGGGTCCCGTTTTGTCTTCCAGGAACGAGGGAAGGAATTGTGGTTATTCGTCGATGGTCTTCGTTATCAGTGCAGTGTAGTTCAAGCGGATTTGGTTCAATCATTATGTGCGGAACTTACGATCAACCTTGGTAAGTATTTGCAATCAGAGACCCATCTACAATTACTGTTAATTCTTCTCAATCAAGGCAGTCTCTACGTATCTGATGCATGAAATTTTAACTGAGCTATACGCTTTTAGAGAAAGAGGCCTCGAATAGTTCCGTTCTCTAAATGCTTCATCCAGTGTGATGTCACTGTTTATGAGAATAAATATAGGCTTGTCCGCTCTGCTCTATTACTGAGAGACCTACTTGGGGTATTCAACAATAAAGGTGAAAAGGCGTAATTCTCATTATGAAATTCCGTGTATACGCTGCAGGATTTATAGAAAAGGGTAGCCTTATTCTGTTGTGCAGTTTCTTGCTTGGTACTGTCGCAGAGGCTTCACCCGCAGCTTGTATGAGAAATACTGTCGCGATGTTCAATGTTGCAGATGCTGTCGTCGAAGCTGTCCTGACGTCGTCAAAGCGTTGGCGAGAGGGGCAGACTACAAATCACTTGGTTGCTCAATACCAAGTGAATGGAGTGTTTAAGGGAGACTTTGAAAATGAGCAAGCTATCATTGTAACTGATACATGTCTTGATCAACCGATTCCCGACAATGAGCAGGGGTATCCCGGTGTTCAAGACTACTGTTTAGGAGTGATGAATCTCTCGTTGTCTGGTGTAAATGCCAGAGATGGAAGGCCAAACCTCAAAGAAGATGAAAGGCCTGCCTTGATACTTTTTCTTAAGCATGATGTTTGGCATGGTGCGACACACCAAACGTGGCTTGAAGTTTCTCGTACCGGTTACACGTACGGGGAATTTTGCCAGAAAAATAAGAACGAGTTGCCTGCTGCTGACCAACTCCAATATGAAAAACTTCTCGAATTACATCCTGATCTCAGGTGAAACTAGGTTTCGCCTGAGAAGAGAGCCGAGAGAGAAATCTCCAAGTTCTCACGCTTTTCCACAAGCCTAGAGTGAGACAGAAGATGTAGCCCTTTAATGGAGATATCCATTCACCTCGTCCCGCACTTTCCCACGGTTTTTTGCAGCTGGGTTGGGTTATTGCTCTAGAAGTCCTTCTCTCAATAGAGCCATAACTCTCTTCCATAATTACTAATTTTTTGGTTGGGATTTAATGCGAAGGGCAAAATCGATTTTCCTTGGTGCGTAGCTCAAGACGTCGAGGGTGAATTTCCCAAAATCATACGTCGCAATTTCATCGACAAATTCCTGTGGGCTGTTGGTAATGGTGAATAGAAG
>JBMYWX010000101.1:0-10438 GCA_049607825.1 Nitrospirales bacterium | reverse complement strand
ACCACGCCCGGCAAAGAAGTTTGGATGATGTTCACAACTCTCTCCTGATACATTTATCTAAGAATATTTAAAAGGTATTGCCCATACGCATTACCCTTCATGCTACCGGCTAACTGCTCCACATCTTTGCCCTGAATATATCCCATGTTATAGGCAATCTCTTCTGGACACGAGACCATGAGCCCCTGACGTTCTTGCAGCACTTGAATATAATGGGCTGCCTGAAGTAGTGATTCATGGGTCCCTGTATCCAACCAGGCAATTCCCCTACCTAGCTGAACCACCTGCAACCGACTCTCGTGTAAGTAATGAACGTTGACATCCGTAATCTCCAGTTCACCTCGATCGGAGGCTTTCAATGATTGAGCAATTTCGACGACATGATTATCGTAAAAATAGAGACCAGTCACAGCATAGGAAGAGGTTGGACTCTTTGGCTTTTCTTCTAACCTTGTGGCTTTGCCCTGTTCATCAAAACTCACCACGCCATATCGCTGAGGGTCCCGAACTTGATAGGCAAACACCGTGGCTCCACATTGCCGATCAACGGCACCACGTAAATAGTCATAAAGGCCATGTCCATAAAAAATATTGTCACCTAAAATCAACGCCACCGAATCACTCCCAATAAAGTCTCGCCCAATGAGAAATGCTTGAGCGATCCCTCCAGGGTTGGGTTGCACAGCATACTGAATGTCCAAACCTAAGTGACTCCCATCACCTAATAACCGAATAAAGCCGTCTTGCTCATGTGGTGTGGTGATAATGAGTATTGTTCGAATACCCGCCATCATAAGCGTGGACAGAGGATAATAGATCATGGGTTTATCATAGACAGGCATCAATTGCTTACTCACCGCATGACTCAAGGGATATAGTCTTGTGCCCGACCCACCCGCGAGAATGATACCTTTCATCTCATACCCTTTACTTCGTCAATTTTCTGTTTCAGAAAAAGATACACTAAGTCCTAGGCGTTCTCGCGTTGACTGATCCGCTTGCACAGTCTGACACCAATCTTGATGATCGAGATACCATTGAATAGTCTGCCTTAGCCCACTTTTCAAGTCATATTTCGGCATCCATCCAAGTTCGGTCCGTATTTTCGTAGCATCAATGGCATAGCGACGGTCATGTCCCGGGCGATCAGTCACAAAGTTTTTCAAATCTTCATATCTATCAAGATTTTGATCAATGAGGAGCTGATTCCGTGAAGCTGGAACAAGCTCTTCTAATAATTGTACGAGCAAATTCACTAACTCCAAATTTGTCCGTTCATTATTGCCTCCCACATTATATTTCTCGCCAGGTTGCCCTTGCGTCAAGACGAGCCATAGCCCATCACAATGATCTTCAACATGTAACCAATCGCGAACATGTTGACCATCCCCATAAATTGGGAGAGGTTTGGCCTCTAAGGCATTGAACAATATCAAGGGAATCAATTTCTCAGGAAACTGATAGGGTCCATAGTTGTTTGAACAATTCGTGGTGATGGTAGGTAAGGCGTAGGTATGAAAATATGCACGGACAAAATGATCGGCTGCAGCTTTTGAGGCCGCGTAGGGTGAGTTTGGTTCATAGGGAGTCTGTTCGGAAAAGAGGCCCTCAGCCTCCAAAGTTCCGTATACCTCATCTGTCGACACATGAAGAAAACGAAAAGCATTTTTTTTATCTTCGGATAAGGTCATCCAAAATTCCCGAGCCACTTCTAATAACACAAATGTTCCAACTGTATTCGTTTCGACAAATGAAGTAGGACTATCTATTGAACGGTCAACATGCGACTCTGCCGCGAAGTTTACAAGGGCTTGGGGGGTATGCTCGACGAAGATACGACTCATCGTCGCTCGATCTGCAATATCTGCCTGAACGAATGTGACACGGGACTCTTCCAATACCCCACCGATATTGACGAGGTGCCCGGCATAGGTCAACTTATCGATAATGACGACTTCACTATCAGACCGAGTAAGAAGCCCACGCACAAAATTAGCTCCTATGAACCCAGCTCCTCCTGTCACAATAATTGTTGACATTGATTTTCTCCCCATCTCCAGATCACTTGGTCAATGAGGTGTTGCTCAAAGAACGCCTACATTTGGGGACGGATTGAATAGAAAAGAGTGAAGTCGTTAACAAAGAAAATCGAAGAATTCAATAGGGTACGATGATCCTATTGGTTGACTATTTATGAGGGACATTTGCTACATTCGTATTTTAAGAAAAGAGGGAGTTCTACAGAAAAACCCCCATCTCTCCCTAATAAACTCGGCTATTCGAGGCCTACTCCACAGTTACACTTTTTGCTAAATTTCGAGGTCTATCTACATCCAATCCACGCAAGACAGCAATATGATAGGCCAACAGCTGCAACCCCACGGCAAAAAGAATAGGCGTGAGTAATGGGTGAACTTCCGGAACATGGACCACCACATCTGCGACTCGCTTCAGCTCCTGATCTCCTTCGAATCCAAAACCAATGACCGGCGCACTTCTTGCGCGAACTTCCATCAGATTACTAACGGTCTTTTCATACAGTCGGTCACGTGGAGCGACGACGACAACCGGCATGTCTTCATCTACCAATGCAATTGGGCCATGCTTCATCTCCCCAGCTGCATAACCTTCGGCGTGAATATATGAAATTTCTTTTAATTTCAAGGCGCCTTCGAGCGCGATGGGATAGTTAATCCCTCGACCTAAGTACAGGAAATTACTCTTCGAATAATATTGTTGGGCAATAGCTAAAATTTCAGGTTCCAATTTAAGAACCGATTCAACTCGACCTGGTAAGGCCGCATACTGATCTAACCACCATCGACCTTCTTCCGCACTCAAGAGTTCGCGCACACGTCCCACATGAAGCGCCAGCAAATACAGCGCCATAATTTGTCCAGTAAACGCTTTCGTAGAGGCTACGCTAATTTCAGGACCACATCGAGTATAAATGACCCCATCTGACTCTCGCGCCATAGTACTGCCAACGACATTTACAATAGATAACACACGGGCTCCAAGCCTCTTGGCCTCTCGTGCCGCCGCCAGTGTGTCAGCCGTCTCCCCAGATTGAGAAATTGCAATGAACAAATCATCTTTCTGAATCATGGGTTCTCGATATCGAAACTCTGAACCAATGTCGACTTGTACTGGTTTCCTGATCATTTCCTCAAATAGATACTTGCCAACTAACCCTGAATGCCAAGACGTGCCACATGCCACAATCCAAATACGACGAGCGGCAATCAACTCTTCGGCTGTCATCGCTAAGTCAGGAAGATCCGCCTCTCCCGTTTCGTAGTTAAAGCGGCCACGCAACGTATCCACAATCACTTGTGGCTGCTCATGAATTTCCTTGAGCATAAAATCTGCATACCCACCCTTTTCAGCCGCATCAGCATCCCAATCAATGGTCACACTTTCTCGATTGATGACGTCACCTTTGGACCCAAGCACCGAAATATTTGATGGCGTAAGAATACCGATATCGCCATCCTCTAAAAAAATAACATTTTTGGTATGCGTCAATAGCGGAGTAATATCAGACGCTAAGAAAGATCCACATTCATTTCGCCCAAGAACCAGGGGACATCCCGACCGGGTAGTGACAATCACATCAGGCTCAGACACACAGAGGGCCGCCACGGCGTAGCTACCGTGTAAGTCTGACTCCGCGGCTCGCATTGCATCTCGAAGCGAACGCCCATTCTTCATATAGGACTCTAATAAATGGGCAATAACCTCAGTATCCGTTTCGGATACAAATCGATAACCTTCGGACTCCAGACGATGCTTGAGGGAAAGGAAGTTTTCGATAATCCCATTATGTACGAGAACTAAGTTTCCAGATCGATGGGGATGTGCATTCTGTTCTGAAGGTCTGCCATGTGTGGCCCATCGAGTATGGCCAATCCCTGTAGATCCATTGCGAGGCTCTTGTTCAACAACTTTCTCTAAATTCACTAATTTTCCAGCACTGCGGGTTACTGAAATTTCCCCCCCATGGAGCAAGGCAATTCCAGCAGAGTCATAACCACGATATTCAAGTCGTTTCAGGCCCTCAATAAGAATGGGAGTCGCATTCTCTTCACCGACGTATCCAATAATGCCACACATAATCGAGGTATTGTTCCTATTCGTCTTTTATCATTATTGCACGTTTTCTTAACTATGTCGGCCTGAAATATACGGATCTAGAGCACAAATTTCTTAGATTACGTGAACACTACAGGTATGAACAGCTAGGAACCACTACCCTGAGAAGTTGATTCTTTGGCTTGTCCAGGTTGACTAGGATGATCACTATTGGCATTTGATGCCGGAGAACTAGACAGCGCTCGCTTTCTTCTTGCCGCACCATCTCTATTCAATTGAACGGTCCGAGAAATCCCCAAAGCCTCTGATGGAATATCTTGCGTCACTGTCGTACCGGCCGCGATAATAGCACCTTGGCCGATCGTGACCGGAGCGATCAACTGCGAATCACTCCCAATGAATACTCCATCCTCAATAACCGTCTTTTCTTTTCGAAACCCATCATAGTTACACGTGATAGTCCCGGCACCAATATTCACATCTCGCCCAATGTCTGTATCCCCAAGATAACTCAAATGATTCGCTTTGGAACCCTCCCCAAGATCGGTCTTCTTCAGTTCAACAAAATTTCCTACTTTAGCCTTTGATCGAATTGTCGTACCGGGTCGCAGATGAGCAAATGGGCCAACAGAAGCCTCAGATTCAACGACGACGTCATTCAACACACAACAATCCTCAACTTGAACATGATGACCGACAGTACTATTGCTTATTCTAGTATGTGACCGCACCTGGCAAAATTCACCAATGACCGTCTTCCCTTCTAATCGTACATCCGGATACAGCAGGCTATCTCTCCCTATGACCACATCCGCATCAATGCTTGTTCGACTCGGATCAAGCAGGGTGACGCCCTCCTGCATCCAACGGCGACAAATCCGACTTCGCATTTCTAGTTCCGCAATGGATAGATGCTCACGATTATTGATCCCTATCGTCTCCTTCGTATCCTTGGTTACAAGCGCAGAAACACGAAGCCCTTGAGATACAGCCATACTAATAATATCTGTCAGATAATATTCGCCTTGAACATTTTGAGGCTGTAACGCATCGAGACTGCCAAACAAAAATGACGTATTGACGACATACGTTCCCACATTAACTTCTTGAACTGTTTTTTCACTCTCTGTTGCATCACGATCTTCAACAATTTTCAAGACCTCACTCTGTGAGCCTCGAATGATCCGACCGTATCCATGAGGATCATCTAAAAGAGTTGTTAAGATGGTGACCGCCGCCTGAGTCGATTGATGACAGGAGAGCAAGGCATGAACGGTTTCCTCAGTGAGCAATGGGGTATCACCATTTAAGATCAAACATCGATCCGTGTCCTCTTTACGATCAGTCATGACAACCGATCGAGCCTGTTGCACCGCATGGCCAGTACCGAGACGCTCTGTCTGCTCAACAATGGAAAATGGAGCAAGAGTCTGTTGTTCATTTTGAAGATACGCACGGACCTGCTCTGCTCCATGACCCACCACAATCGCCACCGCTGAATCAGCAACCTGACGTGCCAATGCAGCCATATACCACAGCATAGGTTTCCCTGCGACCGCATGTAAGACTTTCGGCACTGAGGACTTCATCCGCGTCCCTTGTCCGGCAGCCATAATGACGGCCGTGACCCGGCTTACCTGAGAAGACTTATTGGCATTCATTACGGCCTCATGATCCTGTTGGTACATTCAAATCAGGACTCATCGGTTTTCGGGCTTTCTTCCGACGCACTTCATCAACTGCCGAGGACTTATCTGAGGAATATAAGCCACCCGAGACAATGAGCTTCATTGCTTCTTCCACTTCAATATCTACTGGAACGACTTCGTGCTCTGGAACCAATAAAAAATATCCAGATGTGGGGTTAGGAGATGTCGGAACAAAAACATGGATCAACGTCTCTGGGGCAAGACGCTGCACTTCCTCTCTCGTTTCTCCCGTCACAAAGGCTAAACAATAACTCCCATTCTTGGGAAATTGAATCATGACGACTTTGTCATATTTTTCGCGTTGTTTAAAGGAAAGGATGTCCATAACTGACTTGAGCGTGGCATAAATTCCTCGAACAATCGGCACACGGTCTAAAAACCCTTCCCAACGCTTGACAATTCTTCGACCAAGGATATTGGTCGCTAAGATGCCTGAAAGTAAAATTAAGAGAAAAAGGGCAATAATTCCGAGTCCAGGGAAATAATACTCTTGAATCACTAAATCGGCGAGTACATTTCCTAGTATGCTATCTACAGTGACAAATAGCGTTTTGAGGACAAGAATGGTCCCCCAAATAGGAGTAATAACTAATAAACCTGTGAAAAAATAACGCTTCAGCGAAGCCTGTGACATAGCCACCGAGGCACAATACCCCGCTCCTTAGCTCACGGATAAGAGGATCTAGGACTGGTGGGGGAAACTTCGTAGGCCATCTTACCCATATCCCTCCGAGCCTGCAAGCTTTTTCTTGAGATTTTCAATAACTTAGATTAGGATCCCTCCATGAGCAAGGCTTATGTCTCAGGAACCCAATACCCCTCGCCTTCATACCCACACAAAGGGCTCTTTATCACCTTTGAGGGGATTGAAGGTTCGGGAAAAACCACGCAATGTCATCAATTAGCGACAACACTCACGGCACTTGGATATTCAGTCCTCGAGACGCGAGAACCAGGTGGAACACCCTGTGCAGAGCGTATTCGAACATTACTTCTCGAAAATACCCGCAAAAACCAAAGACAAGAAATGATCACCCCAGAATGTGAGACAGCATTGGTTCTTGCCGCACGCTCCCAACATGTGACGCATCAAATTCTCCCAGCTCTGTCCAAAGGCATGATCGTGCTGTGTGATCGATTCACCGATTCCACCCTTGCTTATCAAGGGTTTGGAAGAAAACTCGATCTTGAGCAGTTACGCGCGTTTAATCATTTCGTGACTCAGGGACTTACCCCAAATCTTACATTTCTGATTGATCTCCCGATCGCACAAGGACTAGCAAGGAGAGCTCGTGCAAAAAACGAAAACCGACTAGACCGAGAATCGCAAACCTTTCACAATCGAGTCAGGCGTGGATTCCTCAAACTTGCCACACAATATTCTGAGCGTATGATTGTCGTGAATGGACAGCAGAGTCCTGAAAGAATTGCCTTGACCATTGATAATACTATCACCGATCTTGTACACACAAAAAAAGCCTTAAAAAAGATCACTCAACATAGACGTCGAATCGCCTCAGCACAAGCCTGAATACCATCTATGCCATTTGAAAATATCATAGGCCATTCAGTGCCAATTACATGGTTGCGCAATGCCATCCAATCCCAACAGTTAGCTCATGCTTATTTATTTGTTGGGGATGAGGCCATCGGTAAACGCATGACCGCCTTGCAGTTTATTCAAGCGATGAATTGTGAAACTCATACAGAGGCTTCAATACCTGATGCCTGCGGGCAATGTCGAGCCTGTCAGCAAATCATTACCAGCATTCACCCTGATGTTCTGTTTATTCAACCGGATGCTGGCCAAGGTCAACATCCACAGATTAAAATTGAACGAGTCCGAGAAATTGAACATCACGTCATTTATCGACCGCTTATCGGCCTTCGAAAGATCTGTGTTATTGACCAGGCTGATCGCCTCACGATCGGTGCAGCCAATGCCCTACTGAAGACTCTGGAAGAACCTCCAGATCATTGCCTGTTCATTCTCATCACCAGCCGACCGTTAGCTCTATTAGCCACGCTCAAATCGCGATGCCTTCTTGTCCGGTTTTCCTCACCTTCTCAAGAAGAGACAACACAATATCTGATTCAGCAGCAACAAATCACAGAGTCAGATGCTCGATTTATCAGCTTTGTGACTAATGGACGACTTGGAGAAGCCCTGGACTTTGATTTAGAGACTGTGAAAGCTAAGCAAAAAGAATTTTTCTCCTTATTATTTGAGCCTACTGATTGCTCTCTTCTCGGCAGCTTCGAGGCTGCTGAGATGTTGTCGAAGTCCGGACATATTCCTGAGGTGCTCCTGTGGCTATGGTCTGGGTTACGAGATCTACTCCTTATTGCCACTCAGTCGCCTCAGAAATATCTTTTGCATCAAGAGCAACTCTCCACACTTCAGAAATTGAGCGAACGAACGTCACTTACCCAAATCCTCAACCTTCTCGATGAACTCTACCAATTAGAGCTCGGACTGCAACGTAATCTCAACATGCAATTAGGATTTGAGCAGTTTTTTATTCATCTTCGGGAAACTATTCCAATTTCTTCGAGATAATCTCGCTGCATTAAATGTGTTATCCAAAAACCCATAGATTTTGTAAAATACAGATTCGCGCAACCCTTCAACCAATAGAATAACCTACAGGTTCACTAGCTTATATTATGTCACAATCTTTTTATATCACCACCCCCATTTATTATGTAAATGATGTTCCACATATTGGGCATGCCTATACCACCATTGCCGCTGATGTGCTAGCTCGATTTCGCCGGTTATCTGGAGACGACGTTTTTTTTCTCACAGGTCTTGATGAACATGGCCAGAAAGTTCAGCAAGCTGCGGCCAAGGCTAACATTACCCCTCAAATTCACTGCGATCAGCTCACCCCTCAATTTCAAGATCTCTGGACTCGTCTCGCCATTACTCAGAATGGATTCATTCGAACAACTGATAAGTCACATCAAGCAGTCGTTCAACGGTTCCTACAAACACTCTATGACAAGGAACTGATTTATCGAGCTGAATACACTGGATGGTACTGCACATTTGATGAACGGTTTTGGACGGAAAAGGATGTCGAAGAGGGACTTTGTCCAGACTGCAAACGGCCTGTGGAACAATTGAGTGAAAGTAATTATTTCTTTCGAATGAGTCAGTACCAAGACCGACTCAAATCACATATCCACGACCACCCCAATTTTATTCGACCTGCATCTCGACGCAATGAAGTATTAGGATTTCTTGAGAAACCCTTAGAAGACCTCTCGATTTCTCGGCCAAAATCTCGCCTTTCTTGGGGCATCGAGCTTCCATTCGATTCTGACTATGTGACCTACGTCTGGTTCGACGCCCTGACTAATTATGTTTCCGCACTAGACTATCTCCCCTCTACACCTTCTGTCGATCACTACTGGCCCGCGACCGTCCACCTAGTTGGCAAAGACATTTTGACTACGCATGCCGTGTATTGGTCTACCATGCTCATGGCACTAGACCATCCCCTTCCTCAAACCATCTTTGCGCATGGTTGGTGGACCGTCAATGGTGAAAAAATGTCAAAAAGCCGAGGGAATGTCGTTGCCCCCAATGCCATGATTGACGAATTTGGCGTAGATGCGTTTCGGTACTTTCTCCTTCGGGAAGTCCCATTTGGACAAGACGGCGATTTTTCTCACGAAGCTCTGATCGGCCGAAACAATAGTGATCTCGCGAATGGCTTAGGCAATCTGCTCAGCAGAACGGTCACGTTGATTCAACGTTTTGCGAATAGCACCATACCTGCACCGGTCACCTCAACTGAAGACGAGAGTGATAGAGAATTACAAGCGGCCGCGGAAACGCTCCTTCAAACCACACTACCGTATCATTTACACCCAGAACGAATGGAGTTTAATCGTACCTTGGAAGGCATTTGGGGACTCGTTCAATTAGGTAATCAGTATATTGATAAAACAGCTCCATGGTCACTTGCGAAAGATTCAACCAACACAGAACGCTTACATACAGTACTATACAATGCAGCGGAGACGTTACGGTTTCTGTGCCTGGCCAACGCGGCATTCATGCCAGCCACAGCACAAATCATGAATGAACAATTAGGTTTGGGATTAGACTTCTCTCAGCCTCTACTCTCACAAAAGGTTAACTGGGGAACACTCACCATTGGAACCACTGTCCAGAAAGGACAGCCCCTTTTCCCACGAATTGATGCCGCGGCTCTTAGCAAGGAGAAAAAATTGGAAAATCAGGGTTTAAAAATAGATAGACAGGAATCTAACGAGGATTCCAAAAAGGAAGAAAATACGCATCAAACGGAGAGTACAACCGAAGAGCAAATATCAATAGAAGATTTCATGAAGGTTCAACTCAAGGTCGCGAAAGTATTATCAGCCGAACGTGTCCCGAAATCTTCCAAATTGTTAAAACTACAAGTGGACCTAGGAAGCGAACAGCGACAAATCGTAGCTGGCATAGGAAAAAAATACGAACCCGATAACTTGGTGGGGGAAACTATTGTCGTCGTGTCCAACCTAAAACCAGCTAAACTCATGGGGATTGAATCTCAAGGAATGGTCTTGGCGGCAGGAGATAAGGAAGTTCTGGGCTTACTCACTGTGAATGATGCTAT
>JBMYWX010000100.1:0-10511 GCA_049607825.1 Nitrospirales bacterium | reverse complement strand
ATCTTTGATGCATTCAAGTCTTCCGGTTCAGCATTCTGCTGAAATAAATAGCAACAACTATTCCGTCCTGCCAAACCATCTGAATTGATAAAAGAGTAAATGATCGAGAAATACCAACAGAAGCTTAAGGAATTGTAAAGAAGTAGCCGATAAAGAACCCTGAAAACACAATGACTGGAAATACTGACATGAATTCCGCAAACGACTTTATGGTTTTTCTTCGAGACTTCGATGATTTGGATCTGAATCGCTATACCTGTTTTGCTGGAGAATTTCGCGATCAACGTCTTGAGAGTGGGGCAATGGCTGAGGCTGGATTCTGGAATACGATTGTGAACCTTTGTATTGACGAACGCTTACGGAGAGAAGGTGAAGTTCGCCGATTAGAGTACATGTACCGTACAGGATGTGATCCAGACGAAGAAGACTAACACTCTTCACCTCATTTGATTATTCCGCTTGTCCTCTTTTCATCTCTGCTAATCGTTCTCTTGCCTTTTTGGCCAAATCACTTTTGGGGCTTATCTGAATAATGTGTTCATACAGTTCGATGGCATGAGTCTGATTACCTTGCTGCTCTTCGAATTGTGCCGTATCAAAAGACTGCTGAAGATCTTCACCACAACCCCAGACTCCAAGCCAACACACACACATTACGACCCTCAGCCATGGGGCCCACAGGTTTCTTCTCACATCAGACCTCCTCTATTGAAGATACTAATCCCGCACAAATAGAGCGGATGGGGTAAAGATTTGCGAGTGACTTAACCGATACTATTATTAGCACGGCTTCATCGTAACATATTGCTACATCCATCATAAGATAGGAATACTATGAATGCAGTTCGTGACCTTGCCAAATCGTTAAAAAGCTTCGATGATTGTGAGATTCGAGTCTATACTCGCTTCGCCACAGAATGGCGCGACCAACGATTGACCGAAGGCTCAGCAGAAGAAGTGGCCTTCTGGAATGCCATTGTCTCGATGTTACTGGAAGAACGTCAACGGCGATCGGCCGAAGTTAGACGACTCGAAACCATGTTTTTGACCGGTAAAGATAAAAAGGACTCAGATTCCGACCCCGAAGACGATGATCTTGAAGACTTCCTAGAAGACTACGCAGGCTTTTAAGAACGACCCTTCCCTCCTATTCCATTCTTGTTTTCACAATATCTTCTGAGTTTCTCATTCAAAAAGAAGAAGTGTCATTCTCCCAGTCAGTCCACACTCACCTTAGATTCTGCATTTAGAAGCCTCGAATAACCATCAGGCTATAAATCTAGCCGCTTAGTTCTAAACCAACGACTGACAACCATCATACTCTTGCGTGGATAGCCACGCATGCCCATCACGCGTCCACGCATCGACGCTCCATCCCCTCAACACTAAATTCTCTAAACATTTGAAATCTTACTGTTTTTTCAAAAATATGGCCTGGCATTTTCATTGCTCTAATCAGCTTGCACATAGGCCACGCTGATCGTTCATCGGAAAGGAGGTGTATTTCACAGTCAACAAGAGAATGATCAGCCTCTGAGAGATGAGAGGCAGGCCTCTCTCTTCTGCTTATCAAAACCATGACACATTTCACTTGTCACAACATCTTAATGGAGGATTTATGAAACACGAATCACATGTTCAGAGAGACACGTTACCCAAAAAATCAGCAACCCCATCAGCAGAAACAGCACCTTCCTCTAAGGAAGTGATCATGCTCGGGACTGGCCTCCTATTTTTAACAGTTAGCATTGGGGGAATGCTGATGCTCTCTGAGGATGAACCTTTGCATGCAAAAGCCTCGAGACCTCTTGATATGAAACAGGTCTCACAAGCCTTCCATTCCCCAGTGTCCTCTACCTCCTCAGATGGAGAAAGCAGTTCAGTATCATCACCATCAGCAACATTAGTCTCTTTTGAACAAGAAACCTTATCTACAGTAAATGCCTCTTCTCCAAATGAGATGGATGTCTACTTTGGCTTTGATCAAGCCACACTCTCTGAAGACGCCAAAATAATCATTCAAGAGACACTCGACATCTATCAAGAGAATCAGGGGGGGAGTCTGACGGTACAGGGTCATGCTGATCAACATGGATCAGATACCTACAATCAAGCATTAAGCCTTCGCAGAGCGAAGGCCGTGAAAGCATATCTCATTGCCCAGGGCGTCGACGAGACTTCAATCAATCTTGAAAGCTTTGGGTCACGTTCTAACATCTGCACTGAAGACTCTGAGGACTGCCTTCAGAAGAATAGACGAGCCCATGTCATCATCTCCGCAGACCAACTCTCAGCTTCAGTAGTAACACCCCTCGTGACCGAACTGGCAGAGACAGAATCAGAGAACCTTGTCACAGAGGAATCTGAGACCTCCGTGACACCACTTTCGGAAAAAGAAGCCCCAACCACAACGGCCTTACTTTCTGAGGCCGTGGAGGAGATTTCTACAATCGAGTCAACTACAAGCCCAGCGGCCTTACCTTGAGATAAGGTCGCTTGAGAGCTGCGAACTGGCATCCTCTGTCAGCTTCGCAGCTCTCTCTTGACTGACCATTCACACAAAAGAACCTTCCACAGACAAGGAAAGGATTGTCTTCATGCTTCGCTTCCAAGATTCGATTATGATTGACTCCAACAGATTACCTAAGGCCTATTTCTGTTCTCTCATGATATTCCTCCTTCCCATCGCTGTCCTTGGGATAAACATGCAGGCCCATGCAAAGACAACGCATAACACAACTACGGCAACCATTAATGACACCACCCAAGGCACATTACTACTCAAAACAGGAAATCCAAACCACCGGTTCCCAGCCCCGACTCTCCACACCGACGTACACATGTCAGTCACTGGGCTCATCGCCCGAACAATTGTTCGTCAGAAATTTGAAAACCCAGGATCTGCCTGGGTCGAAGGCATTTATGTCTTTCCCCTACCAGAATCCGCCGCCGTTGACCACCTCCGTATGCACATTGGCGAACGCATCATTGAAGGGAAGATCCAGGAACGCGCTAAAGCCAAAAAGATCTACACGAAAGCTAAAAGCGCAGGTAAAAAGGCGAGTCTGATTGAACAGGAACGACCCAACATCTTCACTGCCTCTGTTGCGAATATTGGCCCGAAGGAAACGATCATTGTCGAAATTGAGTACCAGGAGATAGTTCAGTATGACCAAGAGCAATTTTCTCTTCGCTTCCCCATGGTCGTCGGACCTCGATATATCCCAGGTTCACATGAACGAATGCACGAAACAATCTCGAACAGAGATGGATATGGATGGGCAAAGAATACGCAGCAGGTTACTGATGCCTCCAGGATTACGCCACACGTTCAGCATCCAGACAAAGATGTTCTCAACCCTGTGACGCTCACCATTGACCTCACACCAGGATTTCCTCTGTCATATCTCACATCAACCTATCATCCCATACATCAAACCGAGACAGAAAAAGGACATCACCAGATCACACTACAAGAAGGAAAAATTCCAGCCGATCGCGACTTTGAATTGATATGGAAAGCAAAAAGTGCTCATGCTCCACGCGCGGCAATCTTTACAGAACACCATGACAAAGACTCGTACATACTACTGATGGTGATGCCGCCAGCAACAGCATTGTCCGAAGAGCTGGCCTTGCCACGAGATGTAACCTTTGTCATTGATACATCTGGATCAATGCATGGAACATCCATGGAACAAGCCAAGATGGCATTGCAGCTCGCAACCTCTCGTCTTTCACCACAAGATCGATTTAATATTATCCAATTCAATAATGTGACACAGACATTATTTCCTTCTTCCCTACCGGTTACCCCACAAACTATTCAGCAAGCCACTCGGTATGTACAACACCTCGAAGCGGAAGGCGGGACTGAAATGCTGCCAGCCCTTCTCCAGGCCTTACAACCACATGAAAGAGCTAACACATTACGTCAAGTGATATTTATCACCGACGGGCAAATTGGAAATGAAGAACAACTCTTTCAATCTATCCAAAAACACTTAAGACAGACTCGTTTGTTTACGGTAGGGATTGGATCAGCACCCAATAGTTACTTTATGCGAAAGGCAGCACAATTTGGCAAAGGAACCTTCACGTATATTGGCCAAACCACCGAAGTTCAAAAAAAAATGGGGCAACTTTTCCAAAAGCTTGAACATCCAGTTGTCACAGACATCGAAATAATCCTCTCTGAATCACACAAAACAAATGCAGTACCAACCCTCATCCCTGACCTTTATCTCGGAGAACCTATCATGGTTGCTCTTCACTCAGAGACATGGCCTGATCACGTCGCAATCAAGGGACAGATTGGCTCAACACCATGGGCGACTACTTTAGAGTTGAGTCAAGCCCCTGAACGTCAAGGGGTCGCAGTCCATTGGGCCAGACAAAAAATTGCTTCTTTGATGGATAATCGTATAAATGGGAACGATAGAGATCTGGTCCGCGATCAGATCATTGAGCTTGCCATGCATCACCATCTCGTCAGTCGTTATACGAGTCTCGTCGCAGTGGATATCACGCCTACACGATCATCGGAACAATCCCTTTCCACTCATGCCATGAAGACGAACCTTCCGCATGGGCAAAATCATACAGCGATATTCGGACTGAGTGCCGGAGCCACACCAGGAACGTGGCACATTCTCGTAGGGTTCCTGCTCTTGCTGATCGCGAGTACAGGTTATCAATTTGTGAAGGTTCGTACATGAGACGAGTCATTCGCATTGCGGTTTTGTTAACCATATTCCTTGTTGGAACATGGCACACCGGACATGGAGCTTGGATATACATCAAAGCAGAACTTGCTCAGCATCTACTTGAACACGCTTGGAGTAAAACGAGACAAGATAATCAACATGCTCCCCCCTGGCCTTGGGCTGATACCTGGCCAATTGCTCGGCTGTTGGTTCCTCGACATGACATTGATCTCTTTGTGCTTTCGCAAGAAAGTGGGCGCACACTAGCTTTTGGTCCAGGACATGTCTCAAGTAGTGCCATGCCTGGAGCAAAAGGTACGACGATTCTCAACGGTCACCGCGACACACATTTTGCTTTTCTTGAATACCTTCAATCAGGAGACACAGTGATCATCGAACAACCTTCTGGGCACAAAACTCAATTTATAGTGGATCACATGAACGTAATAGATTCTCGTCACTCAATCATCCGTCATGACGAATCTAGCCCACATCTTGTTCTTATAACTTGCTTCCCATTTGATGCCATTACCCCAGGAGGCCCATTACGATATGTAGTCAGCGCACACCGTCCATAACCAATCTGACACATAATAAAACGTCATAAAAAGTAATTCGTCAGCAACAAATGCAATACGTATTCCTCATGCAAACACACCCTCTATTCATTGGAAATGAAATAATATGATAAGCGAAAAAGTTAGGAGATGAAACGATTCGCAACTATAATAATTACTAGCGAAGCCCCACTCTTATTAGGCTCACATACATTCCACTTTGTCTCAAATAAATTTCTATTCTTCAATTCTCTGATCGTTTCTCACACCATCTCTTAGCTCCATCTATCATGGAGCAGTCAAGACCTATACGCCGTAGGGTAAACCCTTCGAATGTCACATGGATGTTGCCGGATGCCTTCAATGTCATCACCGAAGGCCTCACCCTGATTCAATCACGAAGTTCCAAGTCTCTCTCTTACAATGTCCTGAAATCTCAATAACTTTTCCAATCTTTGGAGACGTCTCTCACAGACATGAATATTAAAAGGAACGCAGATTGCTTGGTGCTACTCGAACAACGAATGCGAGGAGAACCTCCATTCTCACCAGCGAATATAATTCTGAACGTTCACCAAGATTGTTTCTTTTAATTTGTGAGGGATTTTCATGAACAAAGGGAAAAATGGTCTTATCACACTGATTGGGGTATGCGTAATACTTCTCACACACCTTGCCTATGGTGCCGACAACACCGGATCTCTCACCCAAGATCGCTCATTCGAAATTCTGCATTATGAAACTCTACCACCATTGATATTAAACGCTCAGTCCCAACAAGAATCTGGAGAACAAAAAAAGTCACCATCATGGAAATGGTCATTTGAAGCATTTGGCAAGATGTTTCATGCGATCTTAGAACCAAACAACCGACTCGTGGCTCGCCTGCCACAAAAACAACGAGAAAGGATCACATCCCGCTACTCCTTCTACCGAGGACAGTTGGATGGAATTCCTGATTCCTGGGTTCGTCTGACTAAAATCAATGGTCAATGGTCCGGCATGATTTGGGATGGCAAGGAAATCTATGTGATCGATTCAATGCAAGTGATGGCAGCCGCATTAGGCTCCACTCCTTCTCTAGAAAACTCTGCCCATGGCATCTATCGCCTCTCTGACACGCGAGACCTTGGTACGACCTCATGTGGGCTTGGTAAGCCCGGCTCGCCATCCGCCCCCATCACGGATTATCAGGGGTTATTAGACGAACTCCGTGATAGAGTCCCTGCCAATGCTGAAGGCGCCTCATCAAATCTAGATATGGCAATCGTCGCTGACACT
This sequence comes from Nitrospirales bacterium, assembly GCA_049607825.1. GTDB lineage: Bacteria > Nitrospirota > Nitrospiria > Nitrospirales > UBA8639 > JAGQKC01. The sequence goes on along the minus strand of JBMYWX010000100.1, from coordinate 3,967 downwards.
CAATTTGTGCAGGGGCAGCAAAGCCTTGGCACAGCAGCCGATGCAGCCGTCATCGCACGAATGAATGTCGTCGATGGGATTTTCTCAGAACAGGTTGGTGTTCAAATTAGCCTGGTAGAAATTCGCGAACTTGCTCAAAACGGATCGCTCACCTCCAATAATGCCAGCACACTACTCAATCAATTCAGTAATTTTACGACAGGCGCCACCTTTAATCATCCGGGATTGGCTCATCTCTTCACGGGACGAGACCTCACTGGTAGTACAATTGGGATCGCCTTTTTACGATCTCTTTGTAGCGAGAGTACGGGGATTGGTGTGGATCAGATCCGTGGAGGAGGTACTTCTGGGGCCTTGGTGGTCGCCCATGAAATTGGACACAACTTCGGAGCCCCTCATGACAATCAAGGAGGCTCTGCCTGTGCAAACACTCCAGGCAACTTTATTATGAATCCATCTATTAATGGAAGTGACCAATTTTCACAATGTAGCATCACCCAAATGCAACCAGAGATTAACAATGCATCATGTGTCACGGTCATCGATCTCACACGTACAGATGTTCGTGTTTCAATTCCAACAAGCCCGCTAGTACGACCAGTCGGACTACCCTTTAATTACACAGTCGAAGTACAAAACTCTGGAACGCTCACAGCCAATACTGTCACCGCCACGATCAATGTCCCAACGGCACTTACAGTGAACAGTGCATCCGTCGGAAATCAATCCTGTGCTTCAAACAACACAGGACAGGTCACATGTAATCTTGGAAATATTCCTAGTGGCCAAGACCGGATAATCACGTTGAATCTTCAAGGCAACACAGCGAGACGAATCACGGTCAATGCGCAAATTGCCGCGGCCAATGACCAAAACCCACAAAATAATACGGCGCAAGGGACGATTGACTTGACCATCAGCGGACCAACAGTCGAGATCCTATCACCTCAGGACGGAGCCATCTTGTCGACTGAGTCCGCTATTGCATTTGTAGGTGAGGCCACCGACGGCGAAGATGGAAACATCACGAATACCCTCATATGGAGTTCTAATCTTGATGGTGAGCTCGGCACAGGTGGAAACATCTCCGCGTCCCTATCGGCCGGGACTCACCGCATTACCGCCTCTGCCACCGATCAAGATAACAATACCTCAACGACTGACATTACCATTACGGTCATAAATGGAGATATTGGGGCATTACTGTTTGAATCAAACTTTAATGGAGGACCTGGCGAATTTTCCTATGTGGATGATGTCTTTCGCAACACGAATCAACCCAACTTTTCGAGTGGGACTCATGAGGCGAATCAAGGTTTTACTGGGGGAGGCCTTCGAGTGCAATTGGGTGGAATCAACAACGCCGATATTCTCAATATGTCTGGCGGGTGGACACGCTCCTTCACTGTACCCACAGCTGGTGCAGTCACACTCACCTTTCGATACCGACTGACTCAAGCATCGGACTATGAAAATGATGAAGTGAGTCAAGCTCTTCTCTCAGTGGATGGAACTCTTGTTGGACCAAATTCCAATGAGTTCTTAGCCCAGATAGTTGGGAATGGAAATGGAGGACCGGCACAATCCACCGGCTGGGTTCCCGTAGCTATTCCATTGGGAATATTATCAGCAGGACAACATACCATCACCATCGGTGGGTTCAATAACAAGAAAACGTTTAATAATGAATTGACTGAAGTCTTGATTGATGACGTCGTGGGAAGAAGAGCCAGTGCTCCCTCGCCACCACCACCTCCTCCGCCACCACCACCGCCGCCGCCGCCTCCTCCACCAACTGATATCATCATTGACGCGTCGTTTGATACCAATGCTGAAGGGTTTGTCTTTGTGGATGATGCGTTCCGCAACACAAGTCAACCAAACTTTGCACGAGGCGCTCATCAACCCAATGGAGGATTTACTGGAGGTGGACTCCAAGTACTTGTGGGTGGCATCAACAACGCAGATGTTCTTAACATGTCAGGTGGCTGGCGACGATCCTTCACATTGGCGGCCGCGCGACAACTCACGGCAACCTTCCGATATCGACTCACCCAAGCGGGAAATTACGAGAGTGATGAATTCAGCGAATCACTGTTCACCGTCGATAATCGGTTAATCGGAACCCAAGGCAATGAAATCCTTGCTCGAATCACCGGCAACGGCAACGGGGGACCAAATCGAGGCACAGGATGGGTGGCTGTCACACTCAACCTCGGGACACTTTCACCTGGGCCCCACACGATTACTATAGGAGGATTTAATAATAAAAAGACGTTTAGAGACGAAATAAGTCAGGTCATGATCGACGATATTATCGTTCAGTGATGCAGTTAATATGAGAAAGGAATTTCTTCAGAATGAATAATCCGAAAGTACTGCTACTGGTGATTCTCGGAGGAATCACCTTAGGAACAGTGAGTTTTCCGCAAGATGGGGCTACCCACGGAACGATGGTGGTCCCACCCAGCCGCGTGCACGAATGCCGCTTTAACGGTAATCCCGAGAATCACCAGGACCCAGCCTGTCGAGCGGCAGTCAACCTTGGTGGCACGCAGCCCATGTATGACTGGAACGGTGTTCGTCAGGGTAGTGCGAATAGTCAACATCAAGCCATCATTCCAGATGGCCAACAATGCAGCGGTGGCAATCCTACCTTCAGAGGACTCGACCTTCGCCGGTCAGATTGGCGAGCCACGCCCATCGCCCCAAATGCAAACGGTCAGTTCGAATTTGTCTATACCGCGACTGCCCCCCATGCGACAAAGGATATGATCTTCTATGTGACGCCAGAAGGTTATGATCCCACGCAACCCATGCAATGGAATCAACTTGAAGAATTCTGCCGACATGGTCAAGTGCCACTCGAGAACATACAGGGCGGTGGCAGAGGGTATCGAATGCGCTGTCATTTACCACAGCGTACAGGGAAACATGTCATCTTTCATATTTGGCAACGACTCGATAGTCCCGAAGCCTTCTACTCCTGTAACGATGTTGAATTTATGGGAGGGCCTGTCGACAACGACTTACGAGAGATTGGCAGAATCACGGCAAATGATGATCTTCAAGTCGGCACCACAGTAACCTTTCGACTCTTTAATAATTCCTCATCAGATGTCGAGAGTATTGAATTAGTCGTAGACGATGGTCAAAGTAGTCGCACACAATGGCCGTTTCATCTTGCCCAGAGCATCAATACCATGTCCAACCTTGTACGAGTTGGCGCCCTGACAGCAGATGGTCAGGTTGAACCCACACAGATCCTCAATAGCAATCGAGTCTTCACGAATTCACAACAACAACTGAGCTTCGTGATTGACAAGGAAGCTCCAAATGCGGATCCAGATGATCCAGACGGTGGCCCCGATGGAGAACCAGATGACGACCCTGATGGTGAGCCCGATGATGGGCCTGGAGACAATGATCCTCCCACAGACGTTACCTATCCTGATGGCATCGGAACCTATCAACCCGGAACAGTCGTAAAGGGCACGACAGGTCTACGTTATCAATGTAAGCCATTCCCGTTTTCAGGATGGTGCAATCAAGCACCACGCTATTACGCACCTGGGACAGGACTGGCTTGGGAACAAGCTTGGATACTCGCTAAATAATCTGATGACTACTTCCGCTCATCTTTGAAATTTTCCTCATCCTCTTCAGGAAATCGTTCCTGTCACTGAATAGTCTCCAGACCGAGAGGTTGCTGACCAGCAGCCTCTCGGGTTTTTCTATCCATCTTTCATGCACATCAACATGAAAACGTAAGCATCATGATCACATTTCGTAGGGCTGGTCCTTCAATGCGTAGATTCTCGTATTCCATGACATTCAGTAAAAACCACTATATTAGCCTACACCTACTTTTACCATGCAAATATTTCATATGGTGACATACCTTTGAAAACTCAACGACTTCTCTTCTGCGAGACATGATGCAACTGTAACGGGAATAGAGCTTGCT
>JBMYWX010000099.1:0-10523 GCA_049607825.1 Nitrospirales bacterium | reverse complement strand
ATCCTAACGACTGAGACGGCTGACGGTGAAAGAGAGGCGCCTTACTCCAGAGGTTAGAACAATTCGTTGCGATAAGTACCCTCCGCTGCCATCGTCACTTTCTGATCAGATGAGAAAAACCCACTGATTAAAGGCGTAAAGAATTCATGATCATACTGAACGCGAACCCTCATGTAATCTGCTGGATTTCCCGCGTTTGCAGCTGATGTTTTCCAGTCATCTGGATCACTATAGTTATCTCCGACTTGATAAATCCAAATTTTCTCAGGCTCAATATTCATGGCCCATCGGGCCTGATTTTCTATGGTTTTTTTAATGGATTCTTCTCGAGATAAGGCATCACCATTCTGATCAAGCAGAGTACTACCGACCAAGGCCATTCTCATACCTTCTCGAGTGGAAAACTGAAGTGTATGTTGATGCAAAAAATACCATCCAAATTCAACGATCCCAAGAAATAAAAGAAGAAAAGGCAACATGAGAGCTGCTGATTCGATAAGCGTGCTTCCCCGCTCACTTTTTGAATAATGGTTAGCATTTTGATGAATGAAAGAGAAACATTTCATAAATTCCCCCAAAATATAAATCACGCCTCACATCAGTTTTCATTTTCCTGCTATGAGTACCAGAGCAAGCTACGTGCCTCATGCCTAATGCCACGACAGTTAGAAAGTCTTTGAATATTAGAGAATATTATCTCCCCTTCTGTTTCGTTCCCTTAATCACGAATAATTGAAATGTGGACGTTTGTAAATCTAAGCGACAATGGCAGGAGTATCAATGACTACTTGTCGTAGACAAAATATAAATAGCCTATAAAATTGATACATTACAAACTCATGCTGATTAGAAGAGTCTTTACGGCCATTCTAGAAAGCTATCGTTTCCTTAGATAGGAAAGTACAGATAGGGAAAAACAAGTGGTGGAATGAATAAGAATCGATATATATCGGCTTGGAAAACCGCCTGAAAAATCTTTCGACACAGATTATGAATATTCAACGAAAACTAAGAAAATGAATTCAACATGGAAGGAAAAACGAACTAAGAAGCTGAGAAAAAAACCCTGAGAAGTAGGAAAGTTGAAAGGCCTAAAACGGCAGACAGTTACAAAAGCAGTTATTTAACAAATAGAAAAAGCAGCAATCAGCAAACATCCATGAAAGGTTACCCTAAAACGAGATAGAAGTAAAAAAAGGTACAAAAGGAAAGGGGCGTAAGATTCCAATGTTCAAAAAATTTTGATTATAATACCAGTCGCAATTTTATTGTTGATGCAATTTTGTGGAACAGTGCCTGAAGCTCGGAAGAATCAGGGGTATGATAGACGTAATCTTCTCCACTCGAGATACTAAGCAGAAAGTCTTGATCGATGTTGCCTAGCCCAACAGAAAATATCAAAATACCTTTTGCTTTCAATTCAGCCGCATGATCAATTGCCATTTGCTCTTCAAGATACTCAGCATAGTCGTCCATAGTAGAACGAGAAATATCACATTGATCGGGGGCTATACCTGTCAGATCCGGAAAAGCCTTTGTTCCATAAATTCCATAAACAGAATCTTCCAGAATTTCCCATTTTGTATTGGCCTTACCACAGGCGGAAGACCCCGCTGGCAACCCATCTCCCGTATTAAATTGCTTCACTCCCAGAGAACTCCCCGTAATAGGATCTTGGAGATTATGGGATGAACGTGTTGTACTCTTACCCACCGCGTCATAGCTTTGCCCGCCTCGAGTAAATTGACCACGAAACCTCGTGGGTTGGCCATCAGAGAAAAATACAACAAATTGCTGCACACGTTGGTCGCCAGGCAAGCCCGTCTGATCAGTAAAACCATCTGGACCATCGGCTTGATCCAGAGCATCCTCGGGATTCGTTCCCCCACCCGTATTCGTCCCATTAATAGTCGTAATCATAGGGATAACAAAGTCGGTTCCTAACGATCGATAGACTTTTGCAGCTGTATCAAACATGATGAGTCCAAATTTGTCATCTGCTTGAGTATCTTCAAAAAATTCCAAAAAACTGACCGCAGCAACTTGAAGGTTCGCCCATGGGAGTCCAGACATGGATCCGGACCGATCCAACACCAACATGACTTCAGACTCTCGTAGGAGTGCCGCTCCTTTTGCTCCAACCAGAGTTTTTTCGTGAGCAGCACCATCACTTTTCTTAATCGTTCGGCCGACAGTATTCACCACCTCCGTTTCCCCCGCTACGGTAACTTTCCCATCACTTGCAATAGTCACATCGAAGTGAGGGGAGCCGTCTGTACCCAACAACCCATCTTGAAAATTGGCTTTTGCGACTTGTTCCGCTAACACTTCAGGGTCCACATAAGGATTAGAAGAATTTTTTGCCCCAACCAGAGCCGCAGCGTCAACCGCCTTCGACATCTCAGATCGCACCGTATACCAACGGCCAACCTCTACACCTATTGCAACCACGGCAATTACAACCACAATCGAAACGGCAGCAATCACCATAAAAGATCCATGTTGATTTCTCACTATCATTCCATCCTGACATATCTGACTTTCAGTAATCCTCATTATCCCTCCACTTACCCGTTCGTATAGATATAAGTAGTATCGGCCAATACTTCAGGCACTGTAGGCTCAACAGAGATAATCACCCAGCCACAGAAGGACGACATTCTTCTTACAGCACGGTAGTCAAACGAAAGAAGACACGGTACGCTTTCAGTACCGCGTTTCTGAGAATCAGACGAAGTTAGTGAGAATGGTTCACTCAAGGAGAGAGACGATATAGTCAGACCAGATGAACTCTACGCGAAAATGCTGAGGCTACAGATAATTTAAATAATGCTATCACTCCCACCAGAAGAAAACAGCAAACTTAGATGCACACACCCTGTCGAAGTTGCATCGCTCGTCGCTGAAAGCGAGAGAGCTTTGAAAGATCACGCTTGGCTAGTTCAAGATTATTATTGGCTTTTTCATAATAGGTCGGCTTCGCTTCTATTGCTGCTTCAAAACACTTCTCGGCTCGAGCCAATTGTCCATCTTCAAGGAAGACAATTCCTAAATTGTTATATGCGCTTGCGGCATCCATCCCCCCTTGAAAAGCATCAAAGGCTTCAACATATTGTCCTAATTTTGTATGCGTCAATCCTAAATTATTCCATATTTTGGGGTCTTTTGCTCCGGCCTTCACAGCTTGTTGAAATATTTGTACCGCCTTTTCATATTTCTCATGTAATAAATAGGCCATACCTAAGTTGTTTAGCATGTTTGGATTATGAGGCTGAAATGACAACGCTTTTTGATAATGGACCATAGCAGTTTCATGGTCATATCGACGGTCTGATATAATCCCAAGAAAATTATGAGCACTCCAAAGTGTCGAGTCAAATGCTAGGGCTTGCGAAAACTCTAGTTCAGCCTCATCATCCTTTCCTAGACGAAGTAAGGCACGCCCCATGCCTTCATACGCAGGAGCATACTCAAAGTCATATTGTAAAATTTCGTGAAATCGGTCATACGCCTGTTCTGATTTTCCATGCTCTAAATACAACCAGGCCACTTTATAACGAGCGGGGATTTTTTCAGGGACCATTTCCAAGGTCTTTTCATACTGCATGGCAGCCTGAAGTATATTGCCTTGGGCCGCATGAGAATCTGCTAGCCTTTCATATTCCTCTACCGTGAGTTCCGGAACTTCCGCCGCTACAAGTTCTTCCTCAAGTGGCATGCCAGCTTTCTGACGTTCTAAAATTTTCTGATAATGCTCTTGCTCTGTTTGAAAGAGTGGATCTTGTGAACTTGCACAACCCGCTAATATCCCAACACACCCCAATACAAACGAAATGTACAAGGCACCGCGGAATTGGGTGAACGGTAGAGAGAAAAAACCGGATTTGGACTTACGAGCTGTTTGTCCATTGCCTCGTATCTCACCCATAATCGAAGGGTCTATTCTTTCTGATTTCGTAGTTATCATTGAGTGCATCTTTGACATCTCTTTCAACCTTTCTCCTTCAACTATTCTTCATGAAATTCATTGCGGTCTGCGCCCATGATTAACTTCCCGTCATTGCCGGAAATACCTTTTTCATAAGTAAAATCACTCCTGGTCCCATAATCACAATAAGTAACGCAGGGAAAATACAAAGAATGAGTGGTCCCATAAGTTTCACTGGAAGCTTTGCAGCCATTTCCTCTGCTTTTAGCCGTCGATTCATACGCATCGAATCAGAATGAACACGTAACGCTTGGCCAATACTCGTACCAAAACGATCAGTTTGAATCAGCAGTGCGACAAGACTTCGAATGTCATCAACATCAGTTCGTTCATTTAAATTTCGCAAAGCTTGTTCTCGCGTAAGTCCAGCACGAAGTTCAAGACTTAAAATATTAAATTCATCCCCAAGATCCTTATGGCCAATGCTAATTTCTGCACCAACTCTTCCAATAGCTTGATCGAGCCCCAGACCCGCTTCAACGCACACGACCATCAAGTCCAACGCATCAGGAAACCCATCGATGATGCGAGATTTTCGACCATTCACCGCAGAACTGAGCCATAATTGCGGAGCATAAAAACCCAACATCGCGCAAGCTACGGTTCCCCCAATAAAGTATGAAACGGGCTTATTTTTTGTAAGTTCTCCGCCAAAAACAAAAAATATAGTGAGAAATACCACTCCGAGAAATATCTTTGTTCCCATAAACGTAACCGAAGCACGCGGATTCCGATACCCAGCCGTTACCAGCATTTTTCGAAGTCGAGAGGTTTCAGCTTGATCTTTGGGTTTATTCGCTTGCCCTAAACGCTCTAAGACTTTGAGAAAACTCGTCTTGATATAACCAAGGCCTTCTGCTTTTTGAGCTTCCCCAGGAGATGGATCTTTCTTTCCTTGAATCCGAGCACCCCATTCCTTTGCACGATTTCGTGACTGCAACATCGTGAAGATACCGATGAGCCCGAGCAAAATCAGCACAAACACTAAACCACTAATCAAGATGGGTGTGAATTCCATAAACGAAACCCTTAGATTTTTATATTGATCATGTTCTTAACCACGACCCCCCCAATCAACATCCACACGGTCGCAGTCCCCAACATTATTTGCCCGGTCTGATCAGAATACAGTGGATCCATATACTCTGGATTGATCCAAGATAAACCCACTAACAGAAGAATTGGCATAGCCATTAAGACAATAGCAGACCATTTTCCTTCGGCAGACAAAGCTTGCACTCGTCCCAATAATTCAAAGCGAAGTCGGATCAAACGACTGATAGCCTCAATGATCTCTGCTAAATTTCCACCAGTTTCTCGTTGAACAATCAAAGCGGTCACAAAAAACTTTAGGTCCACACATTCAATACGAGTAGACAAACTTTTCAAGGCCTCAGGAATATCAATACCGTAGGATATTTCCTCAACAGCTCGCCCTATTTCTGGTCCAACAGGGTCGGGAAATTCATCACCGACCATCTTCATTCCGACGGAAAAAGCATGACCAGCACGTAAGGCTCTTGCCATCAAATCTAGTGCATCTGGCAACTGTTTTTGAAACAAGAGAAAACGATTTTTCCTCTTCCATCGCATATAGCCATAAGGCAATATACTGCCGACAAGAGCCGCTCCAATCATCGCTAATACACCCAATTGATAGATAGCAGCAGCCAGCGCGCCAAAACTTGCTGACACCACCGAGATCAACACAAATACACTCATAGGCATTTGACTATTCGCCTGAACCAACGTGAGCTCAACTGAGGACAAATTCGTAATTTTGGAAAGCAACGCATTGAGCCATTCCATGTCACCTGTTGCACGCTGACGAACGATATTCACCTGTTGCTCTGGACTTTTGGCCATTAATGCTCCGGCTGGTTGCCCGCGGAGTCGTCGCTTCACCTGCTTATTTTTAGGACTTAAATAGGTGTGATAGCCATAAAAAGCACCTTCGATAAACAGAATAATGGTCACAAAGACGCCAATACTAATAAGAATTTCCATTAATTCGACCGCTGCCTAGTTATCAGTAAAAAGGCCCATATTGATCAGACGTCATAGACTTTCGCTGGGTCAAATACTTCTGGATCAATGGCAATACCTAAAGCTTTAAATCGTTCAACAAATTTTGGACGAACGCCTGTCATGCTAAATCGTCCTTTGACCATGCGATTTTCATCTAAGGCCGTCTGCTGAAATGAAAATATTTCCTGAAGGGTCACAATCTCCCCTTCCATCCCCGTGATTTCCTGAAGACTCGTCATTTTCCTTGTTCCATCTGACAAACGGGTCATCTGAACAACGACATCCAATGCTGAACTGATATAGTGGCGTAACGCCTTTGTGGCAAGATTCAATCCTGCCATCGCGACGAGTGTTTCTACACGAGTTAACGCATCACGCGGAGTATTCGCATGAATCGTAGTCAAGGATCCATCATGACCCGTATTCATGGCTTGAAGCATGTCTAAACATTCTCCTGATCGAACTTCTCCAAGCACAATACGATCGGGCCTCATACGTAACGTATTCTTAACCAACTCTCGCTGACTGATCTCTCCTCTCCCTTCTACATTCGGCGGGCGTGTTTCCAGACGAACCACATGGTCTTGTCTCAATTGAAGCTCAGCGGAATCCTCAATCGTGATGATTCGTTCATCTGGAGGTATGAAACTGGATAAAATATTGAGAATAGTCGTCTTTCCACAACCCGTTCCGCCTGCGATTAGGATATTAAGCCTGGCCTCCACAATCCCCTTTAATAATTCGGCAATTTCTGGAGTCAGCGATCGTTTAGCCACGAGATCTTCAATCTGCAATTTATCTTTTGAAAATTTTCTAATTGAAATCGAAGAACCATCTAAGGCAAGGGGCGGTATGATGGCATTGACCCGTGACCCATCAGACAAACGAGCGTCTACCATTGGCGAGGATTCATCAACTCGTCGCCCTATCGCCGAAACGATTTTTTCAATAATCTTCCGTAAATGGGTCTCATCTCGAAATTTAATGTCCGTCGGTTGTAGCTTCCCTGCACGTTCCACATAGATTCGATCACACCGGTTGACGAGTATATCGTTCACCGTTGGATCCTGAAGTAATGGTTCCAAAGGACCAAGCCCCATTACTTCCCATTGAATTTCAGTGATGAGTTGCTCTCGTTCTTTGGCATTTAATGGTACCGGCTCTTGCTCCAAAAACTTTTCGACCAAATTACTCAATTCAGCCTTGAGCAATTCCTGGTCAAGCTTTGCCACCACTGACAAATCAAGTGCTTCGATAACCTGACGATGAAGTCGCCCCTTCAGATCTTCAAAGTTAGTCGCACCAGCTCCGACTTGCTCCCAATCAGTTGCAATCATCGTTATTTATTCTCGATTCTCATTAAAGGATGAGGTTCTACTAGGCTGGCGCAACGCTCGGCTGCGTCCGCTTACCTTTGACCGTATTCATCAAATTTCCCCAAAACGAATTTCCCTGAGGCTCCGGGGATAGGTCATGGAACGAAGCGGCCAATTGCTGATAACTTTTCGTCAACGGAGACCGAGGGGCAATCATCACCACTGGCTTCCCACTATTGATCGCATTACTGGAAGAGGCATAGTCATTCGGAAGCAACCAGTTCGCTTCTTGCTTTAAAATTTCCTTCGTTTCCACTAAGACGTCTTTTTCATGCGGCAAATACCGGGTGACCGCTAATTCAATTTTGTCTTGAGGAACACCAGAACCTCGAAGTAATTCCAGAATACGTTTTGTGCGATGGACAACGGGAACCATGAGACTCGATACCACCATAATATTGGATGATAACTCTAAGGCTTTTTTCGTTGTCAGGTCTAAAACGTGCCCACAGTCAATGACGACGTACTGAAACATCGCTTGAAGAAGTTTAATCGTTGGCTCAATACAATCAGGATTGAGTCGTCCAGCACTCAAATCATCATATCCCGAAGGCAACACATGCACGCCGGACTCATGCTTCGTTAATACACTCGTAAGAAAGGCTAAATCCACCCGTGCGAGATCAGCAGCAATATCACGAAAGCTATGGGTAGTCGGCAAATCAAGATAGAGAGGAATATCTCCACCATGTTGATTCACATCAACCAGTACGACCGAAGGCTTGCCTTTTCCCATATGAAGGCTCGCAGCAAGATTCACAGCAACACTCGTGGTACCAGTGCCACCTTTCCCTCCAAACAATGCGATAATCTTACCACTCGATTGGCTCCCTTCTAGTGCCGCTTCACTATGCCGTTCCTGAAACCGTTCTAACGAAGCTTTCACTTCATCCGGTTTAATGGGTTGCGGAAGGAATTCTTTCATCCCAGAACGAAGCGCTTCTAACAATATGACCGAATCAGTTTTTGCTGATGTTAGAAAAACTTCTGTCCCTTTGGCCGAACTTAATACGGTCTTCACCAAAGAAAAAGTTTTTTCAGGATCCTCATCAATTTCTAAAATCAGTAGTTGAGGCACAACCGAATCTGTCGACTGCTTAACCGAAAAGGCACTTGCAGAATTGATAACCTCTTCCAAAGCGAGCTTCACATCAGGCGAAGTAATGGCGAGCTCCACTACAGTCGACTGATCGGCCTCGTCAGACTTCCCACTGCCAAGACGCGTTGGCTTCCAAGCAGAATCACTCATTATTTGCCCCCACTTTTCTCTTTAACCTTCACTTCAAAAGGAGGTTTCACAAAATGTTTTCTATACCGCTCTATGGCTTTTCCAATAGCAGGTCCATCGACGTTGGAGACCGGCTCCAGATTTCTTGATGCTTCTGGGTATAAGATTTGATTGTCTCGAGCAGTCCTAAATGCTGTCCCGTAATCCTCACTTAATATTACCGGGGGTGGAGCATAGGGATACAAAACCTGATCTTGCTTTCCCATGGCCACCGGTTTCCGACCATCGGCATCCGACATCACCGGCCAAATATGGCAACCGGCCAAAAGGAGAGAAAGGAGAAGGCCTAATCCTATTCGAACCATCATTATTGAGGAATTCCTCATCATCGCGAGCTTTCCTTTCATCTACGGAGCTAAATGTCCAAACGTCCCGTCTAACCCTCGTTGTTGCCATGCTAAAGAACCTGACCGCGACTCTGGCTTCTGCTCCATCACATCTGAAGGGGTCGGTTTATGTGGGACACCTTCCACATAACCTAGGAGCATTTGCTCGAAGTCATTCGGCTCAAGGTAGAAGTCAGTCGGCAAAGGTTGTGTAACCACATCAAGAGGTTTCACTAAACGTGGAGTAACAATAATGACCAATTCCGTCTCGTTTTTCCTAAACTGTGTGCTTCGAAATAATGCACCAAGAATGGGAATATCCCCAAGAAACGGATATTTAGCCACGGTTTCTTTAACAGACTCCTGTATCAGTCCGGCAATAGCAAAGCTTTGACCATCACCGAGCTCAAGAATTGTCGATGCTCGTCGTATCACGAGTGACGGTACTGTGAATCCGCCAAAATTGACCCCTGTTGAAAAGTCTAACTCAGAGACTTCTGGAGAAATTTTCAGAGAAATTTTATCGTTACTCAATACAGTTGGGTTAAAAGCTAGACGCACGCCAAATTCTTTGAATTCAATGGTCGTCTGACCTAGAGATCCTGGAACTGGAATGGGAAATTCTCCACCAGCTAAGAAAGACGCCTCTTGGCCGCTCAGTGCAATGAGAGTTGGCTCTGCTAAAATTTTGGTCAAATTATTTTGTTTCAGAAAATCTAGCGAGACATCTAAGATGCTGTTTCCTAGTGGGAGCCCAAAAAAGGCCGATGCGACGGCAGATGGAAACAAGGTCAGGTTCCCGCTACTATCCTCAGTAAAGGTGAGAGTATCGTTGAGTAATCCAAACGAAAAATGATCGCCATCAGTTTCATACCAACCAACACCTAAATTCCGTGTTAAGCCACGACTCATTTCTGCAACCTGCACTTCTAGCATGACTTGCTGTACCCCGCCGACATGGAGAAGATTTGAGACTTTTCCGGGAGCATAGGGTTCGGCCATGTCCACAATGCGAGTCATATTGTTTGCTTCACTTACTTGCCCTGATAGTGCGATTCCATCATGCCCTCCCGATACTTGGACATTCTTTTCTTTGGGAAATAATTGATGAAGTTGGGCTTTCAATTTCGTGAGATCTGGAGACACTAATATATTAAAGACATTCGAGACCTGTTTATCTTTTCCCCATAGTGTGAGTGTCGTGACACCAAGCTTTTTGCCGGTTAGATACACTTGTTTGGGAGAAAGGATAAGAGGATCTGCCACTTCGGGATTCGCCATAGAAGCTCGTGAAAATGGAGATGGGCTATTAATGATGATTGATGTTCCGACACCAAGTTGAATTGTTTCAGGTGTATCTGTTTTCACGGCTTGATGAGTCAAGCCTTCAGCAGAGACAAGAGAGGATCCGACTAAGATCATCACGGCAACATATACAATCACCTGACTCCGTATTAGGTGCTGGATCTTTCTACTTCCCATTCCTACTCCTCTCTCGGTCATCAGACTTTGAACCA
>JBMYWX010000098.1:0-10582 GCA_049607825.1 Nitrospirales bacterium | reverse complement strand
GATCCTCTATTCAGATGGGCGTGATTGCTGGCCTCTTGAGCATGGCTGCAGCCTGTTCAGGCATCGAAACTCCCGGTACCACAACAACTGTTTCGTTGTATGACCGGCTTGGGCAAAAGCCAGCCATTACCGCCGTTGTCGATGAATTTGTTGGCAATGTCGCCAAGGATAATCGGATTAATAGCCGATTTGCCACGACTGACATTCCACGATTAAAAGGCCATCTTGTTGATCAAGTTTGTATGGCAACTGGAGGCCCCTGCACCTATACAGGGCGAGATATGGTGACGACCCACAAGGGCATGCAGATTAGCAATGCTGATTTTAGTGCACTTGTAGAAGATCTGATCGCGGCCCTTAATACCTTTAAGGTTCCACAGGCTGAGCAAAAGGAATTGTTGGGGCTTCTTGGTCCCATGAAACCAGATATTGTTGAAATACCATAGAGGGAATGTTGTCTATTTTTGGTCAGAGAATGTTTCTCATGACGCGTTGATGGTGAGAGCTACTGACGGTCACGAGCTGTTATCGATGAGACTCGCTTGTGATTCCTCGACGTCTCTGGCATAACAAGGTAGTTTGTTTCGGCCTTTCGCGCGTCGAGCGCATGGGAGGACGCCTACTTGTTGCCGAGATGGCCAAATTATTTAGGCTCCTTATGGGAAGGTTCCTATAGGGAGCCTTGTCTTTTTTGAGTCATCAAGATACGCAACACGATTTTGGGAAAGAATGCTTTTCTATACAGGTTGTTGGTCAACTTATCATTTATCTGAACAAGGAGTATCAATGTGCCCAATGAATCATTAGCTACAATTGGGAAAATCCTCTCTGTATGGCGATACCCTGTGAAGTCGATGAGTGGTTCGGAACTATCGACCGCTCAGATGACGGAACGGGGATTGAGCGGTGATCGTTCTTACGCCATTCTGGATCGTTCGGATGGAAAGATCGCCACAGCAAAGAATCCGAAAAAATGGCCCACGCTTTTCGCCTTTTCAGCCAGATTGTCAGAGTCAACGGATAAGACTGGGACGAGGCTTTCGGTACAGATGACCTTGCCCGATGGAACGATTCTGAGCAGTGAATGTGACGATATTGATACTCGGTTGTCCAAGGCTCTCGGTCGCGATGTCATGCTCGTGAAAACCGAAAATGGTCAGATGGAGGGCGTGCAGTCGCCTCTTCCTTCCTCATGGTCGGCCAATTCCGAAGAGTATTGGCCGGATATGGCTGGTCGCGATCACCGGGATACCGTCACGGATTTTCCCCTTCCCACCGGAACATTTTTTGATGCGGCTATGGTCCATGTGTTGACGACTGCGACTCTCAACCAACTTCGAAACGGTTACCAGGATGGCAGATTTGCTCTGCAACGTTTTCGTCCCAATCTTGTCGTGGAGGCCAACGGAGGTGCGACGGATTTTGTCGAAAATTCTTGGATAGGGAAAACTCTTCTTATCGGAGATGCGGTACGGTTACATGTGACAGGGCCGTGTCCGCGTTGTGTTATGACGACCTTGCCACAGGGAGATCTTCCCAAAGATCCAGGTATCTTGCGCACTGCCATGCAACTCAACCATGGACATGTTGGTGTGTATGCCTCTGTCACACAAGGTGGTGTGATTCAGTCTGGTGATGAGATGATGCTTGAAGGCTGAGGGGTCTTTTGTGGTTTAGCCGTTGTAAATGAAAAAACGGTCGGGATTGGTTTGTTGCTCGTAGTAAAAGGGTAGGGACCAGAAATCGATGATGAGGGTGGGTTGGAAATCATATACACTGCCAAATTCTTTAACGCTTAACACCTCATTTCAAATTATTATATCGTTTTTAACTCGGTGTCGTGGAATTTAAGGAAGGATCACCTCTTTCAGAATAATTCTTGGTGGACTCTTGAGGATTGTTCCAGGTATTGGCTTCTCGGACTGTTTCATCCAAGAGCTGTTCAATTTCTGTGGTACTTAAACTTGAGATACGTCGCCATTGTCCTTGGAGATCTCGGATTTTAATCTGACGTGAGAGAAGTTCCTGAAACGTTGTTTGTCGATTGTCCATCTGTTACCTCCTATTCTAGGTTGGCAGTTAGACTCAGGTTGTGATGAAGGTAGCCAGGGTGAAGGCTTGAAGCCTGTCTAAGATTAGTCTGATCTACTACGAGTGCCCTAGATTTGGCCAGGTTTCTTAATCCTTCTCGTTTAATAGTCCAACTATTCGCCTCAAACGATCAAGAAATCTGACTCAAACTAGTACATGCTCGTGATGATCGCTAAACTCAGACAGACTCCTAGGAGGTTTCAAGTCCAAATGCCTTTAGCTGTCAGGTCATAACACCGGCACCCAAGTGCTCCTCTCCTCATGTGGGCAATTTCACCTTGGAATTAATGAGCATGTCCGCGTTTGTCGAAATATTCATCATATCGTTGGACATAGTCTTGAGCGTCACCAAGAGGTAAGTGACAGCTTCGGCATTTGGCATAATCGACATCGAGACGATCGCCGTTGGGCTTAAATGCCGAATAAATCCAGTCACCGTTTTTTAATCCCTCTGGTGCATGCATGCCCCATCCTTTGTCTTTCTGCATCACATACACTTTGGCAAGCCCGTCTTTTGAGAGGCTCCCCTGGCCATCTTTTTCGAATTCGCCATCTGGACCTTTTTTCGCATTGTAGATTTCCATGACCAAGATAGAGCCATTTGCGAAGGCTTCTCCTTTATGAGCTTCGGCTCCAGTTTTGTTGATGTACAGGTCTCGAACAGCATTCGGCTTTTGTATGCCTTTTAAAAATGTGGGGAATGAGGTGTAGCCTGATGGGAAGGCGAGGCCACCATCTTTTGGCATCCCGCCAGATTGAGCCGGGGGAGTCATCGACATTGATGCGCAGCCAATGAGTGTGAACATGGCACTCATCACAACAAATTTGTTCATAACGTAGGACCTCCTTGAAAAAGAAAAAAATGTGAGAATGTTAAAGGACGACTCCCGTTTGTGAGGTAGTCCTTCTGCCGATAGCCGATTCCATTAGCTTCCATGCCTCTGAAGCGTTTGATTCCACCCTGAAGGTTCGCATGGCACAACTGGAACTTACATTGATTTGCTATCGTGTCTTTCTTTTTCAACATACGAGGTCGTTCACTTTTCTGTCTACTTACGAATACTTACATATGCAACAATTGCTATCTGCTACTTCTGTCATTCCCAATCATGGATACAGTGTTGGCACGTAAAAATTTAGTGGATTCATGGCGCGATAGCTCATGTTAGAAAGTTTTCCTGCATCAGGATTCACGAATCCCTCTACATTTCCGTCTTCATGTGGAATGATGAAATCCTTTGGTCGAGGTTGTGTGTTATGCCGATGCACGAGGTTTAGGTATGTGAGTTTTCCTGTCTCAATTCGAAGGATCTCATCAGTGGTTTCATAGACGGCTTTCGCAGGGTAAGGACGACAGGTGTCTATTGCTGCGTTCAGAATCGGTTGAATATAGAGGAACGTATCGAGTGCTTGGTCCACGAGTGGGCGAAGGTTTGTGACGTGTTGTGCAACAAATGATGGGCGAGAGATGCCCTTTGGGTGTACTTTGTCATAAATCACGCTGTGCCGAACATCAAATGCGATTGATCCATTTTTAATTTTGCCATTTGAGAGGTCAGCTATTGTGATGAAGTGCACATAATTTTTTTGCCTGGCTTGATCAGCGTCATTTGGTTTGTATTGGCCAGGAACTTTTTTCACTTCAAGCGTACGATGATTGGCGGTGCGGATTCGGATGGAGGCTCGTGTTCCGTACCCTTTGCACATCGTTGGACTAAATGGTTTAGCCGCAAGGTGCAATGTAAGCACTGGGTCTGCATGAACTGGTGAGGCTAGGGCCGTCAGCCAGGTAAAGCTTATGAACAATATGGATATATTTAATGATTTAATTGATCTAATCGAAAAGGAAGTCAACATGATACAGCGACTCCTCAATATTCAAACCATAAATGTAAAAGTGGTTTGAATTGTGACCGTAGGACCTGCGGTGTGTATGAACCACAGTCAAGGTTAACGGAGATAATGTCTGTTCTATGATTTAGATAACGTGATGTGCTGGAGGTCCACGTGAGTGCGTGACCAGATGAACGCTATGGTGGCGTAGCTGAAAAAACGTGACCTGAAGAGGCGTAACGTTCTGGCTATTCTGGTCAACATAGAGTAGTGGCGTTTGAATGGCATGACTGGCTTTGCACATCCAGTCGCACCAAGATTGCGAATGTGTTTGTTGTGAATGATGATTGTGTAAGGCATGTTGAGAGATGGTGCTGGCTAAAGAAGTCCCAACAATAAAGAAACTCACACACAGAACAATCGCTAGCGCCTTCTTTCTGATGAAGTGATGTCTGTGAAGTGAAAGAAGCATTAT
This sequence comes from Nitrospirales bacterium, assembly GCA_049607825.1. Classification (GTDB taxonomy): domain Bacteria; phylum Nitrospirota; class Nitrospiria; order Nitrospirales; family UBA8639; genus JAGQKC01. Next base: position 6,183 of record JBMYWX010000098.1, on the reverse strand, counting down.
GTGCTTGAGGGTTTAGCGTTTCGTATCTTCTTTCCTACCTTACTGAAGATGTCGATCTGGGTCTACCGACTCATGCATAGTCATGCTACAGATGAAAAGCATTTTCCTTCTGCTTAATGGCCTTCGGCATTTTTTAAGAAGATCGCAACGTACTGATCAAGCAAGTTATGGATTGGTGGGTAGGGCCTGGTAGGAAATATTACTGTCAGAAATGTATGGACAAAAAAGAATCAGGGTGAAGGCCAAGGAGGTTGCAAGTCCAAATGCCTTCACCCTGAGAAATCCAAGGCCAGGAGGAATGCCCACCTTGGATGTCACGAAGCACAGAAAATGCCTCTACCTGATAGGTCAGAATACCAACATCCACGCGACATTCCCGCCGCGTGGGCATTCCCATCTTCGGATGCTTCAAAAAGTTGTGTGCTCAGTCTTTAGCCATTATGTGGTAAATGTCCCATGAGTTAAGGGTAGCGCACAGCAATCAGGCACTCTGTACAGCTGTTATTTCCCAATGATCTTTTCGATTATCCTCGACGAGGGTATTGACGGATTCTCGGAATATTCGAAGGCTGCCTTTGCCAATTTTTGTGGCTTGGAGCCGTCCTTCTTCGACCCAACGATAAATAGTCCAACGGCTGACATTTAAAACCTGTGCCGCTTCTCCGACGCGTAATAGTTGCTTATCCATGATGATATTCCCCTCTAGCGCAATAGATGCGTCCAATTGTGCAAGAAATGGACATGAGTTCCCAAGAAATAATCATGATGACTCATGACGCTGTTAATTAAGGAAGGCCATACAAATAGCTTCCCTTCAGCATATGTTCTCAACTGCAAAAATTTCCTTGATAAGGAAATTACTTTACCGGCAGTCTGAGTAAGATGTGTTGATTATGAAATTGTGTCGAGAAATTGTGGAGGAGCGCGGGAGCGTGTAGTCGTTAAGTCGTATTCACGTATTAACGTTGATGGGTTGAAGACAGATGAAGAGACGAGGAGTATAGGTCTGATCTCAGGTTGAGTGGCTATTTGGCTTGCTGAGGAATCTGCTGCGAGTTGGCAGGCCCACATACATAACGTGGAATGGTTCGCTTCATGTTGCGCATGGTGTTGCTCGCCATGTTTAGGGTTGGCATGTGCGAACATGCAGAAGGAGGCAGCTCCCAACAAAAAGACATACAAGGAGGAAAGCAGAATCCCACCAGAGCGTAGCATGCGAATATTTGAGGTGACGTTCATAATATAAGTGATTTTAGCTATGGTATTGTTCCAGGTTTCGTGGCGATGGCCATATTATGAATGCCACTGAGTCGCACGGTATCCATAACTTTGACGACGATTCCATGTTCGACTTTTTCATCGGCATTGATCACAATTGAAGGATTTTCGTTTCCCTGTCTCAGTCCCAAGAGTCTCAGCTTGAGTTCCGCTAGAATAATCATTTCTTTGTTATAAAACAAGTCACCATTTTCTGAAATGGTGAGGGATATGGGTTCCGAGATTTTATCAGTTGTCGAGCTGGCTTCTGGCAGATTGACCGGCATGCCATGTTGCATGGTCATCGATAGCGTCGCAATCATGAAAAAGACCAAAAGAAAGAACATCGTATCGATCATGGGAATGATTTCGATACGTGCTTTTTTTTGTGTCGTTGCGGGAAATCTCATGAGTGGCCCTATTGTCTTTTAGCGGAAAATGCGGATTCTAGTCTGGTGGCATATTGTTCAATCCGCGCAGTTTCCCGTTCGACCTTTGCCTGAAGATAGTTATATGGAATTAATGTGGTGACAGCGACAAATATACCCGCAGCCGTACAGATGAGAGCTTCGGCGACACCTCCGGTAACAGCATGAGGTTGGCCTAGGCCTGATTCCGCCATGATTCCAAAGGAGTCGATCATACCAACAATTGTGCCCAGCAAACCCAGCAGGGGGCCGAGAGTAATAATCGTATCGAGTACAGTCAATCCGCGCTTCATGAGCGCCAGTTCTGCCAAGCCTGTTGCTTCCATGGCTTTCTCAGGCGTCTCGCCTCGTTTCATGATGCCAGCAGCTAAGACTCGCAAGAGTGGTAAGGATTGTTGCTCAGCTAGTGCCAATGCGTCTGTAAATTTGCCTTCTTCCGATAGGGCAATCATGTGATCGGCTTCATTCGTTTTTCCGATTCCACGAAAATACAGCAATCGTTCAAAGACGATAGCGACTCCGAGGACCGAACAGAGAACAATGGGAACCATCATCCATCCGCCAGCTAGTAACATGTGAAGCATGACTATGCCTTAATTCTCTTTAACGGTGAAGCCCAAACTTCAGTGGGACTTGAAGGTATTTTTCGACAGGAAAATTTCCATCCATTGCCGGGGCGAAGCGCCATTGACGCATGGCTTCGATCGCCGCGTTATCCAAGATTTGATGACCACTACTTTTTCGAACCGTGATATCTCCCGGCACCCCACTCGTGCGTACGAGTACTTGTAATAGAACGATTCCCTCCCACCCTTCTTCTTTTGCCACTCGTGGATAGATGGGTTGAATGGAGTGACGAACTCCAATTTTAACGATACCTGCTTCACTCGTTGACGATGGCTGGGTCGTTAGTCGTCTTGATCGAGTCGGTCGAGAGGTCGCTGGAGCTGTATTGATAGAGGTCATCGTTTGGCTCAAGGATTGTTTAGAGGGTACGTTCTTAATATCCATGCTGAGAGCATCCGACATCGTTATTGGAGCTGCACGAGCAGAAGTTGAGCGTTTCACCATCTTGGTGGCCTGTTGGGCAAACAAGGCATCTGCGGCCCGCGTATCGCGAAGCATGCGTTTCTTATGGGGCGGGGGTGGAGTTTCCATGACTGGCACAGCTGGGGTGATTGCGAGTGCCGAATTGGGCATGATTGGTCGTGTGAGGGAGACCATCGGAGTCGTTGGTTGAGAGATTGGCGTTTGTGGTAACGAACGAGTCGATGTTCGCATTGGTGGAGTAACGGGAGTTGGTATTTCGCTTGATTCTGCTGTTTCACTGGAAATGTCAGTGGGAACATTAGTGGGGACCAAAGTTACATTGATCAACTCCACTGTTTCTATTGGTGGGGTGGATCGTTCAATTATATTGAATCCGGCTAATAGTCCTGCATGGAGTCCTATAGACAGAATGCCGCAGATTACCAAGGTTCGAGTGGAGAGTTCTGGTTGAACGGGAAGCGCAGCCGTCATTTCTCAACCTTCTTCAGTAATCTTGCAATCCGTTCGTCTGTTCCTCCGCGTTTTAGATATTCATGATATTGTCCCAACGCTTTTTCTATATCTTTTCGATGAAACTCATAAAAAATTCCGAGGTTGTAATACGCATCAGTTAAGTTGGGGTTGAGCTCAATAGCCGATTGGTAGGATTGTTCGGCTTCATCAAGCTGTTGTAACGAAGCCAAGACTACGCCCAAGTTTAGGTGTGCATCTGGGTTTTTGGGGGTAAGCTTGATCACTTTCCTGAAATGCCTGGCTGCCCGTTTACTGTTTCCTTGTTTTTGATACAAAAATCCTAAGGCATCATGTGGGTCAAGTAGGTCACCATTGATGGCGAGTGCCTTTTCGTAAGCTTGAATCGCTTCTTTGGGTTTGTTTTCCTGTTCCGCCATATCTCCGCGAAGAAGCCAGCCTCCAAGATGGTTCTGCTGAATAGTGTGTAACTGATCCAGCAAGCCTTGAGCTTGCTTCATTTCTCCGGCTTGACGATGCCAAGAGGCGAGTTTATAGAGGACATCTGGTTGACCTGGATTTAGTGTGAGGGCAGCTTTGAAGGCTTGAATGGCCTTTTGAGACTGTTGCGTTTGATCATAAAGATTGGCTAACGCCAATTGGGCTTCCTGAAAGCGAGGGTAGAGTGCGAGTGCCTTTTGATAGGCCGCCTCTGCGTCAGTGTTGTTCTTTTGATTATATAAGACTGTCCCAAGATCTAGGTGGGCACGTGCAAAATTGGGGTAATGGATGACAGCCTGCTTGAGTGCGGCGACGGCTTTTTCTGGCTGTTTGAGTCCCGTGAAATACACCAGGCCGAGTAAGTGGTGCGCCTCTGCAAAGTTCGGGTAGTCGTTGATCGCGTGTTGGAGCTCAGTGACCGCTCTTTCATGTTGTCCTTGTTGCACGAATTCGTGTGCTCTATTGAAATGGTCAAGTGATTCGTCTGCCAATGCGATGGTCGGAAGAGAGAATATTGTTAAGTAGATGACAAGACGCCATGCAAAGATGGGTGGATGATTTGGATATGTACAAATAGCGGGTTCCATCATGTTGGTCAGTATTAATGGGGCTGATCTAAGTCAAAGCGTATCGGAAGGTCAACAGTCGAGGCAACGGCGAATTCTCCATTTTTTGCTGGGGAAAATCCCCATTCTTTCACAGCTTGGTTAGCACTTTCATCCAAGATAGGAAATCCTGAACTCTTTTTGGTCGTCACAGATGTTACTGTTCCATCAGGGGCAACGGTGATGCGCAACACGGTGGTTCCATGCCATCCTTGTTCTCTCGCAAATCGAGGATAGGGCGGACGCTTGGCACTCATTGGTTTGACGGATGATCGTATGCCCTGAGCCTTACCTATGGGATCAAGAAGCACGGGAGAACGTGGGATGGGGTGATCCATTTTGAATGTGGTGGAAATATGAAAAATGTCTTCGTCGGGAAACGGGCGTATATTCGTCACGCCTGGGGATGGAAAAGATAGCATTCGAGGCTCGATGGTAACGGCTGTTCCGGGTACTTCAATAATGTCGAGCATTTCGATGTCGTTGTCATTCTGTGCCAAACTGAGAGGCGTTTCAATTAGAAAAAGAGACATCACAAGTGCAGAAAGACTGACAAGGGTATATGAAAATTTGAATGACATGAAAAAGTCGATAAGGTTGAGTTAGCTAACAATGAAATATATTAAGATGAGGGTTTTGGCGTTGTCATCTTTTAATAAGGCCGAACCCTGAATTATCTTATGAAAGGCATTTTCTGGGTGTCAAGAAACCATGTCCTGTGCTTTGTGCTCTCCCATTAGTAAGTGATTACTAAATCATAAAGTTAAGGATCGAGCAGGCTTAGCCCACTCGATCCTTGAAAGAACGTCCACTTCTTGCGACGTGCCTATTTCGTCTTCGCATTTTTTCGGTAACGCATCAACCCAAGTCCGACGAGTCCAATACCGAAAAGCCCAATGGTTCCAGGCTCAGGAACTGGTGCAGTTTCTGCTTGATGTAAATCTAGGTTTGTGAAGTCGAGGCGAGAGCCAGGGCCTGGAGTTTCAAAGGATGCGATAAAGTGTGAAATGCCGTTCCATGCATTTTCATTGAAGTTGAAAAGTCCTGTGCTGGTGACTTGAACGGGGGTTCCCGCCGTGCTCCCCATAAATGGAGTGAAAAAAGTATTGACGGTTCCAAGCTCCAACACTTCAAGGCTTTCAACATTAAAGGGGGTTGTTGGGGTTGGTCCACCAAATGTAAAAGCGACACCTTCAGAGTCTCCACCGATGACAATGCCATTTCCGAATAAATGGAAGTGACTTTCTGGATCTGTGTTTCGAATGGCTGTGGCATAGAGATCGTCTTCGACGTATTGAAAAATTCGAGCTGCACTTACAGTGCTTTGCTCTAATATCATTCCTGGGCCCGCCGTCGGATCACTAAAGTTAGTGTTGAAGGTAATGTTATGAGCCAGAGCAGGCGTTGTGCTGATAACGCAGGCGATTGAGGCGATACAGACGTAGGAACCCAATTTTTTAGGGAATGCGAACATGTCTTGTTCCTTTCAATGGCGTTGTGAGTGACTAAAAAAATGCCTTTCGACGCATGCTGTTTATGGCCCTTAAATTACTTCACATCTCAAGATGTTTTCTACGCTTCTATGCCAATGCTTGCCTACTGATGCAACACTATGTGTAAGAAACGAAGCGTATAGAACAGAACGTTAGGGGAATTTTCTAATGAATCTATTGTGATCAAGCGTTTTCGAGAATGTGTCGAAGGTGGATAAAGGGAGCGAGAGAGTAGGGGCGTGATTAGCGGCACATGTCATTAATGAGTTAGAAGATTCATATCTATGAATTTCACGTGAGTCGATAGGTGTGCATATGGGTTTTAGAGAGATGCTTGGCTTTTTTCTTGCCGTGTGTGGACTGATCTTTTCCCCTGTCGGGTTGGGTGTTTAGCAGCAA
>JBMYWX010000097.1:0-10607 GCA_049607825.1 Nitrospirales bacterium | reverse complement strand
ATGGCGATGCACAACAGCCCCCTGAGGGGTTCCCACAACGAGGACAGCAGTCATATTCACAAACAACCCAACTTCGACAACGCCCGGAATAGCCAATAGCTGACGTTCTGCTTCAGATGGATGCACGATCTCTGTACCCTTCAAATCAAGAATATGGTTATGATTGTCAGTCACAACTGTCTGACCATTTTTTTGCCTGAGCGTTCCCTGGTAACCCAGTTGCTCAATCTTTCTAGCCGTGTTCTGCCAGCCAAAGGGGATGACTTCTACAGGAAGAGGGAAAGACAGTCCTAATGCTGAAACTTGCTTGGCCTCATCAACAATCACCACAAATTTCTTGGCGTTAGCCGCAATAATTTTTTCGCGAAGCAACGCCCCACCGCCACCTTTAATCAGATTCCAATGCGGGTCAACCTCATCAGCCCCATCAATCGCCACATCAATCTCCCACGCATCATCATCGTTTAACAGCGGAATATTGAGTTGCATCGCGAGAGTGGCGGTTTCCTGGGACGTCGGCACGCCGTGAATACGTAAGCCCTCTTTCATTCGTCTCGCAAGGGCTTCAAGCAGATATCGAACAGTCGAGCCAGTCCCTAAGCCTACGATATTCCCATCGTGGATAAACTCCAAAGACTTTTCTGCTGCAGCTTGCTTCAGATTTAACGTTTCAGGTTTCATAGCTCAACATAGAGAGGGAGTAAACAGTAAGGGGTGAGGGAGTTGCGAGCAATATATGCTTCTATCTTCTCTTTATTACAGCTCACTTTCTACATTTAACTGGTAGCTGAATCCTATTGCCTGAACTCAACTTTTCGCTCCTCACTTCCCAATTTGCGCTGCCATTGATGCCGCACCGAGAAGTCCGGCTTGGGGATTTAAGATCACATTCACGGGAATCGTTGACATTAATCGTTTATAGCGGCCTTTGGCCAGAAATGATTTCATAAAGGCCCCTTGACGAAGCATCGGGAGAATTTTAGGAGCAATCCCGCCACCTAAGTATACACCACCCAAAGAGAGCGTATTTAAAGTCATATTGCCTGCCTCAGCTCCATAGATTGAGACAAAAAGATTTAAGGCCTCAACGCAAATGTCTGGTTTTCCCGCTAATGCCGCTTCGGCAATCAATGCCGATGGATCCCCTGTTGGTAACGTTTCGGCAAACCAAGTTTGTTCATTCTTTTTGGTATCCCGAAGAAACTGATAGATTGTATGCAACCCCGGCCCTGATAAGACTCGTTCATAACTTACATGAAGATAACTCGTTCGGAGATACCGAAGGAGCTCGATTTCCATATCGCTATTCGGAGCAAAATCAGCATGTCCCCCTTCGGAGGGACAAATGTGATGCCGTGCCCCATCCCAAAATAAGGTCGCTTCTCCCAAACCGCTTCCCGCTGCGAGAAGAGATCGCGTCCCAACCTCTTTTACTGGAACATCAGGAGTCAACGATTCAAGCTCATCAGAACGCAATACAAGGAGTCCGTGAGCCGTGGCTTCTAAATCATTGAGGAGAAGAACATGCTTGACGTCAAGATGTTCACATAATTTCTCACCTTTAATCACCCAGGGCAGATTCGTGGTCTTGCAGGTATTATTGAGCACAACGCCCGGCACCCCAAAACAGGCAGCCGTCAGCGACGCACGAATGTCTTCAGCGGAAAGTCCTGCAGAAGGGGAGACCTCCTCTGACTCTTCATCATCTTCTTCTAATTCTGAAGGTGAAGACGAGGAATCGTCTTCAAGAAACTCTGTAATAATATCTTCTAACGACTCATAGTCTTGACTCCAAAATGAATCTTCGCGAATCGGCTCGACTCGCTCATCTTTCCAATCAAATAGTGCTAAGAGCGTTTTCGTCGCCCCAATATCTCCAGCAAGAATCATAAAAAAATACTCACATTCAAAATGACAGTGAAAAGATCGTGACGACAGGGGTCAACCAATGATTCAAATAACGTTTCTCACAATAGCGGATACAAAGCGATGACGCAAGAACGCTTTAAAATGGCATCAATCCTCTGGCGTTGCTCGTCTTGTGCAAACCTAATCTTCGATCGGTCTTTTTCTGGAACAACCAGTGATGTCTAAATATGACCACGTTGAAAACGTCGCTGCTTGCCCTTGCTTCACCCCCTGAGCATTGACGACATTCCACACAGTTGCATTTTCCACCAAAAACCGGTTTCCAGTTTTTGAGATTCGGACACCTCGATAATCATCAATATACCCTTGCGATTCTGCCCTTCGAAGCATCTCAGCCCGTTCAGCTTGGTTGATAGGCTCTGCAGTTAAACGAGATGGAGTATTGGTGAGTTGCGTCCAATCCATTTCCCACAATGTTAATGCCGCACAATTACCATAATTCAAAATAGGATCGTCTTGCAGTCCATGCGACACGATAATAGATGGCCATTCGAACACTCGCCTTGCCTGATCACAAAAAGTTCCATCACGCGCCATCAGTTCTTTGGCTAACCAATGGCGATAGCTGTCCAAGAGCAGCTGAATCCACTCAACTACGTAAGGCTGTTGCCAGGTTTCTCTAACAGAAGAATTGCCGTCATTCATCTTCAATCCATCATCTTATCCTGATCACTCTTGACAGATGCTCACTATAATTGCAACCATTGGTTACATTAATTCTGAAATTTTTGGCTCTTTCCCATCATATGAAGACTCTCAGTAAAACAGGGTAGCCCCTCTGAACCTATGGCTCGTCACATTGTCTGTTTTTCTATTCCGACGTTTTCCATTAGTCTCGCTCGGCTAGAAGACTCATCCTTACACAAACGGCCAGTTGCGGTTGCAACGTCACAGGCCCCTCGATCCCCTATTACCGAAGCATCACAAGAAGCCCAACAAGATGGCGTCTTCCCAGGACTCCTTGTTGCACAGGCTCGTCAGCGATGTCCATCACTCCACATTTTACCTCTCCGTACCGCTCATGTCCGCAAAGCCCACCATGCACTAGTCCATACGATTCGTCAATTTTCCCCCGTGTGGGAACCGATTCAACCTGGACATTTCTTTTTTGACCTCACCGGCACGACCCGTCTCTTTGGATTGGCCAGCGATGCTACTATGCGAGCCAAACGAGAAATCACACAGCAATATGGACTCATAGGAGTTGCTGGACTTGCGAGTAACAAACTCGTTGCACGCATTGCCTCAACGATTGTCGGCCCGCCACAATTGTGTGACATTCAACATGGCTCTGAAGAAGCATTTTTGGCTCCCCTCCCCATCCATACATTACCGCTCAGCTCTCAACAAACAAAGACTATATTGCCATTGTTGGCTGATCTAAATATCCACACATTGCAAGACCTCGCAGAGGTTCAACTGGCCCATCTTGAAATAATATTGGGACAACAGGCTTCCTCCATTCATGCATGGGCACATGGAACCGACTCATCGCCGGTTTTATGTCCACCTCAACAACCACAAATCGACGCCTCTATCATACTTAACCCTGCTGAAATTGACCTGACTCATCTCCACAGCGCTCTGTATAAGCTCCTTGAACAAGTCTGTCATCAGCTACGAACTCAGCAGCGGATGTGTCACCACATCACGCTCGACCTGCAGTATTATGACGGCCTGGAGCTCACACAATCTCATTCACTTCGATCTGGAACATACTGGGAAATCGATCTGCTCCCCTCTGTCACAACGCTTTTCGCGCGAAGCTTCACACGGCGAGTCCGAGTGAGTCGTCTCACGCTACATGCAGCGCAACTAACGGCATCCGTCGAGCAAGGCGAGTTGTTTCATGAAGAACCAACAGCAGAACCCTTTGGACAAAAAAAATCTCATCGTTTAACGCTGTCACTCGATCATATTCGAAAACGATTTGGGCCACAGGCCATTTGGTGGGGGAAAACGCATGTCAGCTTTCGTTCATCTACACGTCCATTCTAATTATTCACGAATGACCGGGGTGTCTTCTTTGGAAGATCTATGTGCCATGGCCCATGCCCAAGGTGCACAGGCACTCGCACTGACAGATACGAATGGCTTGTATGGCGTTGTTCGATTTATCGAGATAGCGAAGCGAGCGGGCCTTCGCCCACTCGTGGGAGCTGAGCTGACGCATCAAAACCACCGCGCCACACTCTTAGCAGCAACCATGACAGGATACACCAATCTCTGTCGCTTGTTATCAGCTCGCCACTGTGATGCCGACTTTGAATTCATTGAAGCCATTAGCCAACGCCACCATGGACTTATCGTGATGTCTGACGATATTCCAGCCATGACAACATGGAAAAAACGAAAGCTGCATAATCTCTATGTTGAATTGACACCAGGAGCCATGATGCACCAAGCCGTCGCGTTTAGTCGGCGCTCAGGACTTCCGCCAGTCGCCACCAATCGCGTACATTTTGTTCATCCTGAAGAATTTCAACTGCATCGAGTATTGACTGCCATCGATTTAAAGACCACGCTTTCTCAATTATCAGCCAGTGCCTGTTGCTCACACAATCACTGGCTGATGCCACCTTCTACACTCGAACCACACTACCCGCATATTCCTCATGCACTGCATAATACACATCGCATTGCAACCCAATGCCATACCGAATGGGATTTCAAAAGCACCGTCCATCAAGCCTTTCATAATCAAACGGACCCACAGACATTCTCCACACTCCGAGATAAAACATACGAAGGCGCGAAGCAACGATATAAGGAAATTTCTGACGAAGTCCAAAACCGAATTGAGACCGAACTTCGTGTCATTCAATCGAAAGGCTTTGCGATTTGGTTCCTCATTGTTCAAGACATTGTTCAACAAGCCCCACGCACTTGCGGTCGCGGATCTGCTGCTGCATCAATTGTTTCCTATTGTTTGGGAATCACTCACGTTGACCCAATTCGGCATGATTTGTTCTTTGAACGATTTTTGAATGCCGGCCGTCAAGATCCACCAGACATTGACATTGACTTTCCATGGGATGAACGAGACCGCATCTTGGATTACATTTTCGCAAAATACGGTATTCGTCGTACCGCGATGGTGTCCAACCATAATACCTTAGGCTTCCGTGCGGCAATTCGTGAAGTCGCAAAAGTCTATGGCATGTCATCAACTGAACTCAGTCGGTTCATACCACGCCTCATACGCCAAGCAGAATTTCATCCACCTCCAACCACACGCACGTTAGACTCCTGGGCAAAGAAAACCTGTCAAGCCACAGGCCTGAGTGAACCCTGGCCAGAAATTATCGTTATCGCGCTTCGACTCGAAGGCTGCCTTCGAAATCTCGGCGTTCATTGTGGTGGGGTCATCATTGCCCCCGATGAGATTCAACGTTATGTCCCAATTCAAATTTCAAGCAAAGGCGTGCCGATTATTCAATGGGAAAAAGATCAGACTGAAGACGCAGGGTTGGTCAAACTTGACATCTTAGGGAATCGTTCACTTGCGGTGATTCGGGATACACTGGCTGCAGTCGCTGGCCAAACAAAACATTGCCTGACTAAGGCTCCCTGGGATCCGCTCTGTGATACACGAACCCAAGAGCTGATTCGTCAGAGTAATACCATGGGATGTTTTTACATCGAATCACCAGCAACACGACTGCTCCTTAGAAAACTCTGGTCGACCATGCATACAACACAACAGTCAGGATTGAACGTTTTCGACTATGTTGTCATGGTCTCTTCCCTCGTACGCCCAGCAGGCAACGCCTACAATCGAGACTTCGTGCTACGTGCGCATGGACAGGTTCATCAACCTGTTCATGATCTCTTTGAAGAAGTCTTATGTGAAACTCACGGTTTGATGGTGTACCAAGAAGATGTCACAAGAGTAGCGATGGCCGTGGCAGGTTTTTCAGTAGAAGATGCGGATCAACTGCGGAAAATCCTGAGCAAGAAACACAAGGAACGACAGCTGCAAGATTACAAAATCCAGTTTTTTCGTGGAGCCGTCGCCAGTGGCGCATCGCAAGATGCGATCAACATAATGTGGGATATGATTATGAGTTTTGCCGGATATAGTTTCTGCAAACCACACTCGGCTTCTTATGCGCAGGTCTCGTTTCAATCTGCGTATCTGAGAGCCCATTATCCAGCAGCATTCATGGCAGCCGTGGTGAACAATCAAGGTGGGTTCTACTCTCCCTTTGCCTATCTCTCGGAAGCACGTCGCATGAGACTGAAGATCTTACCGCCAGATATCAACATCAGTCATTGGCACTACACAGGAACTGACAACGTCATCCGCATGGGGTTCATGCACATCAAAGGAATCAAAGCTGACTACATTGATCACACACTCAACGCACGAGCAAAACATGGCCCCTTTCAATCCCTTCAGAACTTTCTGGCTCGCACGAGAGAAGAACTAGCTCAAACCCGTTTATTGGTGAAAGCTGGATGTTTTGACAACATTGCAGGAGAAGTCACACGCCCCGGTCTTCTCTGGCGGCTGCATGCTCACCGCGAAGCATCGGGAATAAAACGAAAGCGCACCACTCGACTTGATGTGTTATCTGCACTTCCTATCCCACAGGATTACTCGCCTAACCAGAAGATTCAACATGAAATTGAACTGTTTGGCTTCCCATTCCACAAACATCCACTCGAATTGTATGCATGGGCTTTTCAGGAGTTACATCATGTCTCTGCCTGCCAAATGAGTCAGTATGTTGAGCAAACGGTTACAATGATCGGCTGGATGATTACAGAAAAGTCCGTTCAAACCAAACAACATGAACCCATGGAATTTGTGACATTCGAGGATTTGACAGGATTATACGAGGCAACCTTCTTTCCAAAAACGTATCGACAGTTTGCTCAGCTCTTAACCAACCAAGGGCCATACATTTTGGAAGGAGTCGTCGAAGAAGAGTTCCAGACCTATTCATTGATCGTGAAAGAGATTCGCACTCTACCCGTCAATAGACCTCCTCACTCCCCAATATTAAATCAAACTATTGCTCGAAAAGGATCGTCCAACGCTCGTAAGGAGTGAGAAGTCAGAAGTAAAATGACAAATGGAAAAACATTTAGCGTGTTCTTGGTCACCCTTCTAACTTTTTCACTGGTTCGAGAAACTCAGCTAGCAGTCCCTTCAACAACTCAGAGCATACTTTCTCAACATCCTGCTGGACATCGGTCCAGGCGTTGGCTAAGATCGGCACATGCCTATCAATCAACACATTCAAGCCTGGCGACGAATGCGAGGGAAGTCGGTCACCGGATTGGCAAAGAAAGTGGAAATGTCTTCGACGGAACTTGAAGCGATTGAAGCTGGTGAGTTAGATCCTCCGGCCTCAACACTCGAAGTCTTGGCAACTGGACTTGGGATACCCCCAGGCTGGCTCTATAGTAATCCCACAGCGATCAACACCCTCTTGGGCGACCCTGATGAAAAAGATAGCGATTGGACCAATATAGAATCTCCAGACCCTATTCTGGAACTCATCGCTCATGGGACTCCGGAACAACGCGAAATGTATTCACTTCTTGCCGCACTCCTTCAAAGCGGAGAACCAAAACTCCTGCGAGCTGCCGAAGTCAACCTCCGCAGTCTTCTCAAGCAAGCGCAAACCGCAACAGTTCCCTGGCAAAAACGCATACCTGGACACTTCGAACCCCCTAGCGACTAACGGGAACACCGCGAAAGACAAGTCAAAAAAAGGCTTGGATTCGAGACCTTTAGGAATGGGATACGTGAGGAAGTGCTGTCTTCACCGTGGAAAGAAATTCATCAACGGTAAACGGCTTTTGCAGATGGTAAACGTGCCCTAAAAGATTGTTGAGATCATCGCTTTCCTGATCGGTTGAAGGCACCGTCCCGGAAATGGCAATAATGGGCAATGTTGGCGAATAGGTACGAAGCGCCTGGATGTGTTCTAGCCGGTCATGATCAATGTAAATGTCATCAGCGACCACGACAGACGCGGGGTTTTCTCGATGAAACGCAAAGCCTTCGCGAGGACTATCAACTCCTAAAACATCATAACCTGCCCATTCAAGAGTCAAGGTGAGGGAATCACGGACGACTCTATCATTATCAATGACTAAGACTCGATCCATAGCCTAAGACCCCTAAATACAGGTGAACTTCATTCTTCAGAACAGACATACCAACACACACATTAAGATAAATAGCAAATGATGTACCCTTTTCTTTGCAAATGGACACATCATATTTTTGTAAATATTCCAATAGGTTTGCCATTTCTACCTACATTAAGCCACTTCTTATGGTGAAGGCAAAAACCTTCACATCAAGATAAAAGAGCCTATATTCCTACAGCAACATCACGAGATTGCACAACAAGGAAAAGAGTCAACTGAAGAAAAACTGTCCCAAAGGTGTATCAGTCTGGAAAGTGACGAGAGGAACTGCGGTAGGATAACCAAAGAGTTTGGCAAATGAGTCCAACGCCTATACCGAGCACACTAATGTAAATTCCAGTGATTTGCCCATAATAAGTCCCAGCCGTAAGAATTGAGGCACTGGCCATAAGAGAAATAGCTACGGCCTCGGTAATGCTTCTTGTTTGATGCCTCTGCACAAGCCTTCCTTGAAGAAAACTCTCAATGGCACTCAAACCGGGAAGAAAGATGGCTAACCAGATAGCACTCGCTCCTAACTCTGTGAGTTCAGGGGACAACCCTGCTACATCGCCAAACCAAATTCGACCAAGCGGGGAAGCCGCAATAATGAACAGGAAACTGCTGGTTGTGATTGCCAGCCCTATCGCAAAGTGGCGAAGAATGGCCGTTGCACCTGGACGATCAATAAGAGCCACCACGACTTCTTGATACGCCAGACCAAGGCTGCGCAAGGTAAAGGATAACCCCGCCATGACCGGCCACACCGCTAAGGAATCCAGCGCACGAGGCATTCGACTTAAGGCTGCACTGCCAATAGGTAATGCCAGCAACCCTAACAAGGAGGTCATAGCAAGTGGGATATAAAATTTTAGCAGCCGACCCATCGTCAACAATTCAACTGAAGTGTGCGGATCAACTCGCATACGTGCCAACACTGGCTGCACTTTGAGATACACGAAACTCGCTTCTGTTAAGACTCCCATTGATACAGCGACAGTTGTTACGATGATCCCTGGAATTGTTTCCCAATAAAGCCCGCCGCCTAAAATTGTCATATTCACGACTAACCGTAGGGCTGTCCCTACGCCAATCCAACGAGTTTGGCCATCGCGAATGAGGACTCCTTGCTGAAAACGTCGGATTGCAATAGCAGCAGTCCAAGGCGTCATGAACATAAGCCCGATTCGCGCAGGCTCACGAATCCCTTCAGGGACCCCGATGACATCCGACACCAGCACATCATAAAGCGGCGTGAAGGCTACCAATACATGAAGCCCTGTAAGCACGAAGGCTAATTGCCCCATAAAACGTCTAAGAAACACATATGATGTCCAGTCTTTGGATAAAGCCGTTGAAGCCACCAACAACATAATGACTGGAGATTCAATAATGAGTGCGAGTGGAAAGACCACACCCCCATAGGCGGCAAGGTGTATTTCTGGATTAGCGAGTCGAGCCATCACGGCACTCACAATGGGCAGTTCGATGCCCATGAGTACCCAACTCCCTGCTAAGGGCCACCACAGCTCAAAGACTTTTCGAAGACTGAGCGAAGGTTGTGACACAGAGGTCGCATTCATCGTTGGTAACAACCATTCCTCCCTTGAAGTTCCTCTACCTCGATACCTAAGTCTCTCGGGAAACCTGACACGCAGGTCGAGTACTACACGACCATCTCACTGATACTGGTAAAGACGCCTACGGTAGATATGATCATTCAGAGAGGCATTGAATGACGAGAGCAATCTCGGCAGACGATCATGCGTGATCGGAAGGAATGTGGAGAGGCTACCTGCGTGAAGACGCCTCTCCTTCCATCAGTCCCTAAGCCAGGATACCATACTCTTGAAGAAAACGATCTAGGAAGGCAGCGTACTTGTGGCAGGTCTATTCATAGGCTCTGCAGAAGAACAGGCCATCTCTTCAGATGTTTGAACACGTTCGGACTCCGGATCTTGAGATTCCCCCTCGGTTTGATCAGAATCTTCCTGTGTTACTGCGGCTAAGACCTGATCTTCTTCATAATGTGATTCGAAATTGGCTACCTCAATTTCGACAGATTCATCAGGCACTAAACGTTTTAAATCCAACGCGGTAATCCAGCTTTTGACATATTCCCGCATACGGGTCCCAGAAACCACCTCAATATGCGGCACAATGGCTGCATGATCCCAATCACGCCAGTTATGAGCTTGAACATGCAGGGACCGAATAGCCTTGTGCGTTTCCTGAATTAAGTTTTCGGTTGGCCCTTCAATGGGAATCCGTCGAGATTCAACTAATTTCATTCCAATTTCAGCTTGTTCGACAAGTATCTTATTGGCCTCCGATGAATCTACTTGAAGACGCTTCGGAATCTTGACCATATCTCCTTTTCCTTCTAAGACCTCTTGCTGAAAATCTTCTGTCAAGGCCACGACAACTCCTACCCCTGGATAACTTATATTGTTTTGTCCACCCACTAATCGGGCAAGCTCGGCATAAGATTTAGTTCGCTGATTCACGGAATACCGACCAATCAATTC
>JBMYWX010000096.1:0-10653 GCA_049607825.1 Nitrospirales bacterium | reverse complement strand
CGACCAGCTCCCATCGACTTCTTGACACGCATTCTGTTTGGGTCTGAGACATCATTCATTGCTGCTGAATCATGTGACATGGTTGAAGCACTGAGATTGCTGACATTTGTCTGCCCTTGGTCATTTGCCGTTGCTTGCCCTGTGGCAGGCGACTTACCTTTGGCTGGGTAACCTGGATGCTTAGGAAGCAAAGCCGGGTTTGCGCATGCCAGGGAAACTGCAAGTAGGGATGCTCCCATCGTTCCAAGAATAATTCCAATCGCTTTCATTAGTCCGCTCCTTTGTTATGTACAGGTTAACAATGGAAAAAACCTTATTAGTAGAGGTTCGGGTACGCGTTAAGGAAAGGAATCATATTCCTATCCCCATGGTGCTGTCAAGCCAAGAATACTACCTATCATGTTGCTCGCTTGGTTGGCGTTCTCCGTGTTCCGTGCCTCCGCCCTCGATTATAGGGAACTCGTGGTCGTAATGCTGGCATCTGCAGAGTGACCGTGGTTCCTTGCTCTGGACCGCTCGAAATCTGAATTTGTCCTTGATGTTCGTCAACGATCTTTTTGACCATCGCAAGACCTAGACCAGTTCCTGACCTTTTGGTTGTAAAATATGGTTCAAAAACTTTATCAACATGTTCTGGAGGGATAGGGATACCATCATTTTCTATTGTGATGCCTATATGATTTCGTGGATCTTTCAGGGAGGTAACAGTAACTCGTAATTGGCCGCCAGGTGACATGGCTTCAAGAGAATTCTTAAAAATGCTTAAAAAGGCATGTCTCATTTTTGTGTCATCCCATCGAACTTGTGCCAGACGCGACGGGTATTCCTTTTGAACCTCAATACGATTCACCCGAACATCGGTCGAGATCAATGACAGCGCATGGTCAAGGAGTTCTGGAACTCGACAAAGACGTCGATCTAATTGAAGCGGCTTGGCAAAGTCCAAAATTTCATGAAGTATGGATTCAACGCGAATCAGATCTCTCATCGCTGTTTCAATTCGAGTCTGAGAGTCAAAATCTAAAGTGGCTTCTACCGTGATTTCTTCAAGTTGCGCCCGAATGAATCCCATAGGCTCTCGAATTTCTGTTGCCAGAAATGAGCTGACTTCACCAAGTGCCACACGCCGTTCTTCTCGACGAATAGCAGGCTCTGATATTTCTGACCTATTTCGGTCAATAGACTTCCCGTTTGCAGATTCTTGTTCTGAAAGGATAGAGAGTTTGGCTGTAGGATCTTCGAATAATTCAACTAGTTTTGTTGTCACCGGCTCAAGCTGTCCAAATTGAAACCCGTCGGAATCATATTGCGACGCAGTTTTTGAGGCAAAAGTGACTGTGCCGGCAACTCGACCTCTCACAAAAAATGGCACAACCACGGTTGAGGCAAAACGATCTTTATATAACTGCTTATAATCTTGAAAACGGCCCTGGGTGGAGGCTAAATTGTGATCAGTCCGAGGTTTTCGATGTCGGACGGTCCAACCTGATGCAGACTCATCTAAGAGCAGACGTTGGCCAGGGACAAGATCACGTTTCGTATTACCAATCCCACCTAAAACTTCCAAGGTCGCAGCAATCGGATCATAAATGGTTACCCACGCTCGTTCGAATGGCAGTGCATCTCCAATATCTCCCAACAGGGCTGTCACTCGTTCTTGGATACTTGGATTAGAATACGACCGCGGTTGGTGGCCCCGAAGACCATCGCCATCTGCTGGAATCGGCTCTTGAGCAACTAACGGGCGCCCTAAAATGAGCGATGAGCTAAAGAGCCCCGCTTTCATAAGTTCTTCAGTCATAAAGGTTCTAGCTCGTTCGATTACCGACTTATCCCGTTTGGATACCGTAGAGCTTTCTTTACGCCCCAGAACAAGAGTCCCGTAAATACGTCCTCCATGCTTTAACGGGATTCCTAACAGGACTTTACTCCCAGGCGTGATCATTCTCAGCCGAAGCGCTTTATTCAACTCGGCCTCTGAAGGTTGGCCTTTTGGTCCCGCTTTCCCCCATTCATCTGGGGAAAGCGTTCGGAGAATGGCTCGAATTTCCCTCGAAGAAAACCCTCGTGACACTTGAGGAAGAAAGGGACCGCCTTCGTGCGTGATGATAGCCACCAGAATGGCATCCATCCCAAGTTCATTAACGGCAGATGTGAGAATTTTTTGAAGTGTACTTTGCTTTGCCTGCAGAGGTGATTCTACTGAACTCGGCATTTAGATTATCTCCTTGGGCACATGTGCTCTCACGTAAACGATAATGAAATCCTTTAACACCCTTCACTCTTACTGAATGTGTCCATTTTGGGATCGTTGGCTTTGTAACGATGATTGATCATCTTTGATCAGTTAATATGGCGTATTTTACGAGGACGAGTATTCATGGCCACTTCAACCTGTCCTCGTTCCGAGACCCAAATATTCAAGATTGCGCTGACGACGCTAATCAGAATGGCACCCCCAATGGCTGGCCAAAACCCATCAACGATAAAGCCTTTGACAAACCACGAAACCACATGCAGTAAAAATGCATTGATCATGACCATGAAAAGCCCCAAACTCAATAAAATAATGGGGGCAGAGAGCAAATAGAGCAATGGCCGAACCAACGCATTCAAGAAAGACAAGACAACTGCCGCGACCATTCCTGCCAAAAAACTCTGCATTTCTATACCAGGAATAATCTGACTGGCTAGAAGGACAGCAACCGCCGTAATACTGCAACGAATGAGAAATCCACGCATAGTGAGCTCAAAAAAAATCCCGCAATGGCTTTAATAAGAAAATGGTAATTGATTAAGTTTCGGTTCAGGCTCGAATCCAACTTCAGAATTCATCATACCGAGGCTTTTACACAGGCTCAAGTTATTTTCTACAACTGATTCTCGCATAAATTCGTTGGTTTAGGTGGCTTCACTGGGGTTGCGCAAAGTCATCCTTGGTATCC
The DNA here is from genome assembly GCA_049607825.1 of Nitrospirales bacterium. Classification (GTDB taxonomy): domain Bacteria; phylum Nitrospirota; class Nitrospiria; order Nitrospirales; family UBA8639; genus JAGQKC01. The sequence continues at coordinate 7,708 of JBMYWX010000096.1, read as the reverse complement.
GACTGAGAATCCTGAGCATGAGTAATATCGAGATGGGAAGGTAAATCATGCAACCAACCATTCCCAACAAGTATTCCCCGATCCAAAATGTCACGGCTAAATTAAACAATAACACAAGATAGTACAGTGCAACCCCTAAAAGAAGATTTCGGCTGACAATTTTCTGCGGAAGCGGAAAAGCCCCCCATTGAAACCGGTCCAGAGCACAATAGATTCCAATTGACGTAATACCAACAGTGGCCCATCCAAGAAAATTCGCAAGGGGAATTCCAAAATATACTCCTGGATGTGGGTAACCATAAATAAGACCCAAGAACCACCGCTCTCCTCGAAGGGCTACAGGATCAATAACAATGTCAATAAAGGTCATGAAAAGGGTCGTTAAAAGTATCACCGGCCAGGACGTCCGATCATTCCTATTCAAATCCCATCCTGATGAAGATCCAACCTGACACCGCGATAAAACAAATACGAGAGCCATGCAATAACTCGCGTGTAGTAGGAAGGTAAACGACAGAGAATCCATAAATGGAATGTTAGAAATGTACAGTTCCTCTCCAACGGTAGAACCGGTGTAATAGTATTCCCCAAAAGGAAACCCAATACGTGTAGAGAAAAATTCACTGAGAAATGCCGTGACCCAGGTAATGCCAAACATAAACCCTGTTCGTTTCCACCCTAACAACCGACGAGAAACAAACAATGATATTGCCAAAAAGAAAAAAACATAGGGTCGAAGAATAACTGTTTGGATCAAAAGGGTAAAAAATTCCATGAAGAGCTCTATGAGAGGGGTGAGAAACTATTGGTGCAATAAGAATTAGGGATACATATGGGCACCGCCATGTCACTACATAGCTCAATTGTACAAAAATATTGAAATAGAATATGTCAGGAGGAGATACGGCTTTTCCCTCGTGTTAGAGGGAATTCTCTTTGGATTGAAGTGAAGCACTGTACTGACCTCATTGAACAACGAAACGCAATTCACAAGGCATATTCTAGGCCAGTGCATCAATTACGTCTTTGAATCACATAGTTAGCCAAAGCTCTCAGCGGATCGGCATGATCGTCAAAGTCTTCTAAGCGACGCACGGCGCGTCGAATGCAGTCCGTAGCTAATTCCCGCGCTCCATCTACGCCATAAAACGATGGGTACGTTTTCTTCCCACGCTTCTCATCAGTCCCAGCATCTTTCCCCAGCTCTTCTCGAGTTCCCGTCATGTTTAGCACATCATCAGCAATTTGAAATGCAAGACCAATATCTTCGGCATAGCCTGTCAAACTGTCTAACTGGTCATGAGTCGCCCCAGCCCAGATTCCTCCAACTCGAACCGCGGCACGTATAAGTTTTCCCGTTTTGTAGTTATGAATGGTTTGCAATGTAATAAGATCAATATCTTGGTTTTCCGCCTGAATATCCATAACCTGGCCGCCGACCATGCCGTCGTGACCAGCCCCCGTGGCTATTTCATAAATAATTTGGATCTGTCGGTCAGCTGGAATTTGAGTTTCGGATGACTGCTGACTGCATAATTCAAAAGCCATCGTCAATAAAGCATCGCCAGCCAAGATCGCAAGACCTTCACCATAAACTTTATGATTAGTTAGACGTCCACGCCGGTAATCATCATTATCCATGGCCGGCAAATCATCATGGACAAGAGAATACGTGTGGATCAATTCAAGAGCAGCAGCATAGGGAAGAATACCCTTATTGGGCCCACCAATCGCTTCCGCTGCTGCAAGCGTGAGGATAGGACGGATTCGTTTTCCACCACCGAGTAGACTATATCGCATTGATTCATAAAGTGTTTTCGCAAGATCATGCCCTGGAGGTACAATTTCCTCTAATAACTGATCAATTCGTTGTTGTTGTGCTTTGAGGTATTCTTGAATATCCACAAAATTCAGAAAAAATCTCTTATTTAAGAAGAATTTGGTATGGGCAGGAAGTTAGCAGTGCTCGAGCGTATCAAAGGAGTTTTTCCCTGTCAAACGAAAATACTCCAGACGTTCGTATTGACGTCTTCTACTCCCTGGCAACCACACCTATTCATTGACAAACAATACGTTTCGCAATAAGGGAAAGAGCATCACGGAGTTTCTGCTGACATGCTGATTGATTGTATTCGCTGAGGGAGACCAGTATACTTAATCTCTATGAGCGTTCGAAATAGAGCTGGAGAATGGCAGCCACTGATGTTAGGCATTGAGCCTGAACTATGTGGCGTCTGCGGTGAAGGATTATCCCGCAATTTAACCTTGCTACGGGGAGGATGGGAGCGCTGCACCGTTTGTGAGCGCTTTGTTCACCATAGTTGCTTGGTCAGTGGAAAAATTTCTTTTCTAAAGATACGCCCCCGCATTTGTCAGTCCTGTCAGCCTTCCTCTGGTGCTTCAGAAAATCCTAATCACGACGAGTCACGCGCCCCGTCTCTCAAATTATGAAGTCCCAAGCGCAGGCTCAATCACTGGTGGTCTCTCGCCAAAGCTACAGCACTCTTCTCGTACAATATATTATTGCACCCCTGCTGTGCCTCTTCGGTGGGTTTCATACCATGGACTTCATTGTAGGCGGTTTGTACACCTGGCCACAAATGAGTCGAGTCATCGCATTAACATTTGCAATGGTAATTCTTAGTTATGAATTTGTGTTTAAGGGAAATGAAGAGGAATCAACTCACGTGACGGGGACGAGGAATCAACAAGGACTAAAAACCCTTCTGTATTCTTGTTTCTTGCCTTATGTGGCAGGTGTGCTGCTTCTCTTGTCGCTAGTTATCATGTTTCAATAAAAATTTGGGATTTATTGTCGCAAGGAGGGTGTCATGAAAAATGTCGATATGAAAATCGAAGGGAATATACTAAACATTTCGGTAGACCTCTCAAAGAGCTTTGGTCCATCTTCGTCTGGAAAAACCACGATTATCGCGACGACTGAAGGGAATGTGGCTGTTGAAGGACGAGAAGAAGTCAAGATTGGCCTAAATATTTATACGAAGAAGACTGCCTAAAAAATTGACATTCCGCTATTTGCGAATTTCATCCCGTAACGCCCGGCCCGTCCACGATTCTGGTATGCTCATAATATGAGATGGAGGCCCTTCAGCCACAATAGTTCCTCCCCTATGTCCTCCCTCTGGCCCGAGATCAAGTATCCAATCTGCATTACGTATCACATCGAGATTATGTTCGATAACCAAAACGGTGTTGCCCGAATCAACTAAGCGATTCAGGACTTCTAGAAGCCGTTGAATGTCGGCAAAATGTAGACCAGTAGTAGGCTCATCAAGGATGTACATCGTTCTGCCTGTCGCTCGTTTTGAAAGTTCCTTGGAAAGCTTAATGCGTTGAGCCTCGCCACCGGAAAGTGTGGTGGCTGATTGTCCAAGCTTGAGATATTGCAACCCTACATCAGCTAATGTTTGCAACTTCGTACGGATTGATGGAAATGGAGCAAAAAACTCTAACGCCTCAGCCACAGTCATGTTCAAAATATCCGCAATCGTTTTCCCTTTGTATAAGACATCAAGAGTCTCACGGTTATACCGCTGGCCCTTACAAGCATCACATGTCACATAGACATCTGGCAGAAAATGCATCTCGATCTTAATCAATCCATCGCCTTGGCAAGTTTCACAACGTCCACCTTTGACATTAAAACTATATCGTCCCGGTTTATAACCACGAATTCTCGATTCAGGTAAATTGGCAAACAAATCTCGAATAAAGCCAAAAAGTCCCGTATAGGTTGCAGGGTTAGAACGTGGAGTCCTCCCAATCGGAGACTGGTCAATATCGATGACTTTATCTAAAGCTGCTACCCCTTTTAACCGCTGACAGCCCTCAATTTTTGGTTTTTTTTGATACAGCATTTGCGAAAGAGAATGAAGCAGCACTTCAATAATCAGCGTGCTTTTGCCTGACCCTGAAACCCCAGTCACACAGGTTAGAAGACCCAAAGGAATATTGGCTGTGAGCACTTTCAAGTTAAATTTATTGGCTCCAACTACGGTCAACGCCCCCTTGGCCGAACGCTTTCGTTGTGGAAGAGTCACGTGATGAACGCCTTTTAAATACATCCCAGTTAATGAAGCCGAATTTGCCATAATGGCCTTGGGCGGACCTTGAGCAATCAGGTGCCCTCCCTCGACTCCTGCACCTGGTCCGAGGTCAAGAAGGTGATCAGCGGCTAACATTGTTTCAGCATCATGCTCAACAACGACAACGGTATTACCCATATCTCGAAGTCGAAGTAACGTTTGAAGTAAACGGTGATTGTCGCGTTGATGCAAGCCAATACTTGGTTCGTCAAGAATATACAGTACCCCGACGAGTCCAGAGCCTATCTGTGTAGCCAGACGAATTCGTTGTCCTTCGCCACCTGACAAAGACCCAGCTGGACGATCTAATGTAAGATATTCCAACCCAACATTGATAAGAAAATCTAAACGCTCTCGTATTTCTTTCAGAATACGCTGACCAATAAAACGATCTCTGTCACTCAATGGTAAGGTATCAATAAAATCAGCGGTATCCTGAATGGATCCTTTCGTGATATCGGCAATCGACTGATTGGCAATTTTAATTGATAAACTCTCTGGCTTGAGTCGAGCCCCCTGGCAGCTGTGACATGGATCTCGATGAGAGAAATCTTCATGCTCAGGACATCCCATGCCCATGGCCACCCCAATACCATCACAATCAGGACATGCACCATGAGGACTATTAAAAGAGAAAATTCTTGGTGCAATTTCTGGATAACTCACGCCACATCGAATACAAGCGGAATGCTCACTATAGAGTGAGACATGATCCTTTTCCGTCAGTACTCCCACTAAGCCCTCGGATAACTTGAGTGCCGACTCAATTGAATCAGCAAGCCGACGTGAGAAGGCTTCATCAGTTTTAATGATCAACCGATCCACGACAATTTCGATGGTATGTTTGTGCTGTTTTTTTAACTTTATGTCCTGGCTAAGCTCAGTCATCAGCCCATCTATTCGGGCGCGTATGTAACCTGCTCGACGTGCACTGAGAAGTTCCTTGCGATATTCACCTTTTCTTCCTCGAACAATTGGGGCCAATACCTGGAATTTCGTGCCGGAAGGAAGAAGTTGAATAGTTTCAACTATTTGCTGCACGGTTTGGGCCGTAATAGGGTCCCCACATTGGTAGCAAAAAGGTTGACCAATGCGTGCGAAAAGGAGACGAAAGTAGTCATATATTTCTGTAACTGTTCCAACCGTGGATCGGGGATTCCGACTTGTATTCTTCTGCTCAATAGAAATGGCTGGAGATAGCCCTTCAATTGAGTCGACATCCGGCTTTCCCATTTGTTCAAGAAACTGGCGGGCATAAGCAGAAAGCGATTCGACATAACGACGCTGTCCTTCGGCATAAATAGTGTCAAATGCCAAAGAGGATTTACCCGACCCACTCAATCCTGTGATCACAACAAATTGATCCCGTGGAATCTCGACATCAAGATTCTTCAGATTGTGCTCACGAGCACCTTTTATCGTAATTTTTCCACTCATGACAAGGTCGAACTATAACACATGCAGGTGAGAGGATTTCGCTGAGTGTTGGCTAGAGTTCATCCATTTATTGACCCGACCTGGAGCGTTCGATACAATCTGCTAGGGCTTCGTGGGAAGTTGACCAGAAGCTTTTAATTAGTTGTGCCGTGCATTCTTAATTATTTTCACGAAATATTAATTATTGTTGGGGGAACACCTCATGAATCATGGAATTTTCAAGTTTTTTGCCGGTGTTGTGGTAGCCACAATACTCTTGCAGGCTTCGTTGGCCTTTGCGACTCGCTATGAGTTAACTCGGAATAGTATCAAAGATCCAAAAATGATAGATGCCGCCGAGATTTCTTTATACCAAGTTAAATTAGGAGATTCCGAAGCAAAAGCCGTAGAAACGCTTATTGAAGAAAAGATCGCCGGAATTCGTGCAGAACAGGAAGGCACCTTTATCCTCCTCTGGGATAAAAGCAAACCCACAGGAGCCATGGCCGGTGTGCGCATAGTCGACGGAAGAGTCGACTTGATCTTTATGAATGACCGTTTTAGTCATAAGGTCAGGGGAATTTTCCGAACGGTTCTCACTGCGAGTACAGCCAAAGAGATTCGTGATTTACTTGGTAATGAAGACTTTAAAAATGAAACGTTAATGGGAGCGAAACTGCTCTATGAAGAAAAAGGGTTCTTAGTCAACTTCCTCGACAGTAGTGTGAACGTTGAATTCTGCTTAGGATGCTCTGACCTTTATAACTCATTTTAAGCATACATGATTGAGTTAACACCGTAAGCTCGTCCCTGACGCCTACTCCATGTTTTCTCTTATTGGAGTGATCTTCCCATTTTTCACTCTCCTTTTTTTACGGTAGGGGTGAGTGGAAGCTTGTGATCCCACTAGGGCTGGTCTACCCATGAATGAACGCTTTCTCTCGACTCAGGCTCTTGAAGAGGAACAGAGCCTTGAGGGGTCATTGCGCCCGCAACACTTAGCTGACTACATTGGTCAGTCCCGAATGAAAGAGTCGTTGCGTATCTGTATCGAGGCTGCGACTCGTCGAGGAGAAGCCCTTGACCATGCCATTTTCTATGGACCTCCAGGCTTAGGCAAGACGACGATTGCACATGTGATTGCCAATGAAATGGGCGGAACTATCCGGTCAACTTCTGGTTTAGTGCTGGCGCATGCAGGTGATCTCGCAGCAATTTTGGCTAATCTCCAATCACGAGATGTTCTATTTATTGATGAAATTCATCGACTTCCCCCTTCGGTTGAAGAAGCCTTGTACCCTGCAATGGAAGACTTTCAAATTGACCTTGTTATTGGCCAGGGGCCGTCCATGCGGACAATGAAGCTTGATCTCCCTCCGTTCACCTTAATTGGCGCCACGACTCGAGCAGGGGCCCTAACGTCTCCCCTTCGTGAACGATTTGGCTTGGTCTATCGACTTGATTTTTATTCGACGGAAGACTTGCAACAAATTGTAACACGCACTTCCTGGCTGCTTGGAGTTGAGATTGAACCAGGTGCAGCCACAGAAATTGCCGGCCGATCACGGGGAACACCCCGAATTGCTAATCGTTTAATTAAACGGGCCAGAGACTTTGCCGAAGTCGAAGCTCAAGGTGTACTCACAAGGGAGGTTGCGAGAGAAGCCCTGAATTGGCTAGGCATTGATACTGCTGGCTTCGACGAGATGGACAGGAAAATCCTCATGACCATTATAGAGAAATTTAAAGGTGGACCAGTTGGAGTCGAAGCAATTGCCGCGGCTGTCCAAGAAGAAAAAGCCACCTTAGAAGATGTGTATGAACCTTTCTTAATCCAGTCTGGATACCTTGATCGTACGGCACGTGGACGTCAAGTCACAACTCGCGCCTTGGAACACTTTAGGGAAAACCACGATCTCTTTTTGCAAACAAATTTGCCAACTTAGAATTTCAACGTTCATGATTCGCAAAGACGGTTCTTGTTGCTTAACATGTGAAATATTACTATTCCATCTTAGAAATCTTGCCCTCGATCCCCTTAAGGAATTACAACAATTACTTACAACTAGGCTACGCCTTCCAAATCAATTCGGCTTTATCGCATCAAGTCCAGCCTGAGCACAGCCTTCATCTAAGTCAGCTCCTGGAGCACCACCAACACCAATTCCTCCAAGAATGACCTCACC
>JBMYWX010000095.1:0-10981 GCA_049607825.1 Nitrospirales bacterium | reverse complement strand
TCTACAAGGTCAGGCGATGGCTAAGGAATCGCAGCAACGAAGAAACCTTCAAAAACAACGGATCAAGACAGCATTGACGCGTATTGAAAAAGAGTCGTTTGGTCTCTGTGTCAGATGTGAAGAGGAAATTCATCCGAAACGTTTGGAGTTTGACCCCACCGTGTTACTCTGCATCTCGTGCGCCAATCACAATGAACAGTAACCTTCTCCTCTTTTTCCTGATTCTGTACTAGATCCATTTTTATGTGCCCTCTGTGTTGTGCGACCGCTATCAACAAAACGTATCACAAGGATACGAGACGGCGCTTCTATGCTTGTGAGATCTGCCAGTTAGTATTCGTCCCTCCCGGAGATTTCCTCTCACCCGAGGCGGAAAAAACCGCGTATGATCATCATCAAAACTCGCCTGAGGATCAAGCCTATCGACGATTCCTCAATCGACTCTTCAGTCCCATGCAGAAAGTGCTGCAACCTGAGAGCCTTGGTCTAGACTTTGGCTCCGGTCCAGGGCCTACTCTTTCAGTCATGTTTGAGGAAGTTGGACATACCGTCGCCATTTACGATTGTTTTTACGCGAACGATCATTCAGTACTTCAACAATCTTACGATTTCATCACAGCATCTGAAGTTGTTGAACATCTTCATCACCCCCGTAAAGAATTAGACGATCTCTGGAACATCCTACGACCTGGTGGAGTCTTTGGCATCATGACAAAACGAGTTTATGGTCATAAAGCATTTATGACATGGCATTACAAAAATGATCTCACGCACGTCTGTTTTTATTCCGTGGCGACATTCGAATGGTTAGCCAATCGATGGAAGGCTGAGCTGACCGTGTCTGAAAAAGATGTCGTGCTATTCAAAAAAAGATCATTGTCCTAGCCAATAATCTTTACCAACATCGAGGCCATACTGTCTTCCTACCACACACCCAAACTGCGGTAAATTCTTGAACTGTCCACACATTCATATCCATTACTACTACTCCAGCAAGTAATTCAGGTGACTTCCGGTAAAATTAATAGACGAACAGTCTATTGAAGCGGGATCCTCTCGAACACAACATTCTTTAATAATATAGTTTTCTATCATGTGTACTGAATCGAAAAGAACATGCTACTCTCAGAAGAAATTTATATGCCTGAACAACGTATGAACGAGGATCTCTGAATAAACTCGGAACCTACGGTATTCTCAAGCAATCCCACACGCCCCAACATCGGATAATCTACCTTCTTCGCTATGCCCTCTGATACTCATATAGCAGTCATTGGTGCTGGAGCGGCAGGGCTCACTGCAGCCATCTTTGCCGCGGAGACCAGACCAGACCTCAATGTGGTCATCATCGATAGTGCACGTAAGATTGGGGCTAAAATATTAGTGTCGGGCGGCGGACGATGTAACGTCACCAATGAATCGGTCACGACCAAAGACTTTCATGCACCACCTCGTATCGTTGAACGTGTTCTCAAACGATTTAATGAGCAGGACACCGTCCGATGGTTTGAATCAATGGAAGTTCCGCTCAAACAAGAATTAACGGGAAAACTATTTCCCACCTCAAATAAGTCTCAATCAGTGCTCAATGCCCTGCGTCGCCGATGTGAAGAACTTGGAGTGATAATCAAGAGCGGTCATCATGTCACCCGCGTGACAAAAGAGAAACAGCAGTTTTCTATCCACACTGAAAGGGGGATCATCTCAGCTGATCGAATAATCATGTCGACAGGGGGAAAATCCTTACCTAAATCTGGGTCTGATGGGACAGGGTGGACGATCGCCCGACAACTTGGGCACACAGTCACACCATGTTATCCAGCACTCGTTCCTCTTATTCTACATCACACGTTTTTTCATAAATCGCTCTCAGGCTCATCACATGAAGCCACCATCACCACGACGATCAATGGGAAAACCGTCGATCGACGCACCGGAAGTCTCCTCTGGACACACTTTGGTGTCAGTGGTCCAGTCATCATGGATGCTAGTCGATTTTGGATAATAGGGGAGGCTCAAGGACTACACACGACATTGTCGATATCATTTTTACCTGAGTACACCTTCCAAGCCATTGATCAATGGCTCTCACCTGATCAACACCACACCCATCGAAAAAGCCTTGGATCACTTCTTGGGCACAAAGTCCCCCAACGAGTTGTAAGAGCTTTGTGTGCCTACGTCGAAACGGAACATTCCAAGACATCATCAAATCAGGCAACTGAGAGGGACCTGGCCTCCACCTCAATAGGACAAGTCTCTCGCCAGCATCGTCGTCAATTGGCACATGCTCTATCTGGATTGTCCCTTCCGGTCATCGGGTCACGCGGATGGAATTTTGCTGAAGTAACCGCAGGTGGAATTCCTTTAAAGGAAATCAATGCCAACACTATGGGCTCTCGAAAAATCCCTGGATTATATTTTGTGGGCGAAATGCTCGATTGTGATGGACGAATTGGTGGATATAACTTCCAATGGGCCTGGTCTACAGGATATATTGCTGGCAGTAATGCTGGGAAAGAACTAAGGGCCTAATCTTTTTTATACCTCCTCTTGCATACGTTTAAGTACTTAGGGTGAAGCAGGTCATAACCCAATACGACGAACATAATAAAATCATGGGTTCCTATAGTGGCTTTGCTTGACAGCTTTCTATAATTATACTTAGTATGGGTTGTAGGATTGATGTAACTCATGAAACGAATTCTACGTCCAGCATGTGCTCTGCTCGTTCTCGCCTGCTTTGTATTTGTTAGTAGTGCGTTATCGGCTCAAGCTGCAAAGCACACCACCCACCACGCACATCATAAAGCCTCCACGCATACAAGCACTATTTGTTCATGGATGTGTGCAGCGGGCCAGGTCCTTCAATGTATCGACTTTGAATTACGGGAACCTTCATTCACAAGTCTTGCAGACGACGTAGATATTCCTGTTTCTGTAGAACTCGTTCCTTCACAACCTTCCAAATCTCGAGCTCCTCCCTCTCAAACTTTCCTAACACAATTCTCATAGTTTTTTTTCGATTTCACTTACAGGTCTGATCTGTCTGACCTCATAGTTAGTGTATACGATTAATCCTATTCGTTGGAGTCCACTGACAGCCAAAAGCTGTAGGTCGTGGCTCTTGTTATTATTCATATTTTTCATGTCTTACTACGAAGGAAGTTGTACATGTACCACCATTCCACAAAGGTTCGCACAATGAGTTTTTCACGGGGCACCCTCATTGCTATTTGTGTTGTCGCCCTCTCCATGAGCAGCAGCAACGTGTTTGCAGCATTACTCGATGGGATGTTCGACGATTTTGAAAATTCTTTGTCGCAAAGACTTTCTCAAAAGGGCGAGAAGCTGACCGTCGGTAATTTTTATACACCTGAGCGCTCTGACTCGCATGGGCCAATCGGCATGATGGGAGACCATACCCACAATGAGGGAGAATTCATGTTCTCCTACCGGTACATGCAAATGGAAATGGACGGCATCCGCGACGGAACGAAGAGTTTATCTCCAATGGATGTTCGAAACCGAGATCAATTTTTTGTTGTACCCACATATATGAAAATGCAAATGCACATGTTTGGGGCCATGTATGGCCTGAACGATACAGTGACGCTCACTGCCATGTTGCCGTACCTGCGCAACACGATGGATCATCTTGCCGGTATGACGCTTGGTGCAGCGAAGTTCCAAACACGCACAGAAGGGGCTGGAGATCTTAAGATCGGATCACTTTGGCGTTTGTATGCATTGGAAGCACCAAGTATTGGAGCACATCGCTTTCATTTTAATTTCACTATGAGTTTACCCACAGGGGATATTACGCAATCAGGGACAACGCCGCTTGGAGTCGTTAGGCTTCCTTACCCCATGCAATTAGGATCAGGAACCGTTGATGTACTACCAGGATTTACCTATGGAGGTGCAAAAGAAAACATCTCTTGGGGATTTCAAACCCTCGGAACATACCGAATAGGACGAAACAAAGCAGGGTATTCAAAAGGCGATGCGTATGAAGTTGGGGCCTATGGAGCCTATGCCTGGACAAATTGGATTAGCAATTCTGTCAGATTTAAATGGCAACATTGGTTTGACTATGATGGGCAGGATAACAAAATTAATCGAATTGCACCAAATGGTAATCCATTAGTATTTACAGCCGAGCCAGATCTCCGTGGTGGGAAACGACTAGACATTATGGGAGGTGTCAATTTCTTGATGCCTGAAATTCTTGGTCTAGAAAACCGACTTGGCATCGAAGGCGGTGTGCCCATCTATCAAAACTTAGATGGACCTCAACTTGAAACCGACTGGGCTTTTACCATCGGTTGGCAAGTTATTAATTAATACGCTGATAAGAACGTGAATGTTTGCACGGGCTGGGATAGCTGACAAAGGAGTTTAACGATGATTCAGATATACCAAAGCAGTCTCATCTGTTTCCTTTTAGTCTTAGGGTTTTGGAACTCTGGAATGGCCTATGAGGTCACCGAAGTCGTTCATCCAGGCACACTCACAGGGCACATCACCTTTGAAGGGAAAGTCCCAGCCCCGCGAACCTTTACGGTCGAAAAAAACCCAGAGATCTGCGGAAAAAAAAGACCATTAACCAAAGTTGCAGTAAAGGATGGAAACCTTCAGGGTGTCGTCCTTGCTTTAGAAGGGATCAACCGTGGGAAAGCCTACGAAGCAAAAATATTTCAAGCGAACCTTCCAGGGGAAGGGACGTTTCATTATGGCGCTGGCGAAAATCTTTCGTTAGATGTACGAACGAAAAACTGTAACTTTGGACCATTTACTGGCGTCCTAGCTAAAGAGGACCCCATTCGCTTCTCTAATAGTGATCCAATTAAGCACACTCTCCATACCTATGTACGAAGAGGTACAAAAGCCACGATTCTCAAAACCGTGCATAATCAAGGGATCCCTCCGGCAGGAATGATAGAAAAGACCTTTACGAAAAAGAAATTGAAGACACCAGGCGTCGTGGCCGTCACATGTGACCGACACGATTTTATGGAAAACTGGTTGTATGTGGTCGAGAACCCCTACTTCGCCATATCTGATGATGCTGGTCAGTTTAGTATTGATGGAATTCCAGCAGGAACGTATCGATTAATTGCCTGGCATCCTGTTCTTGGCACTCAACAGCAGGAAATCACGATTAGACCGCAAGATCACGAGAATATTAACTTTGAATTTGTCAAATAACCAATCACAAATCCTCGCCTTCCTTCACAATACTTCAGAGCTGAACGTTCTGACGCAAATGAGACTTAGCAATCTCTGAGAATATTACGAACGTATTCCCTTTCTTATTGTAGAACATCTCCAGAAATATATACATATCTCAACCCAAACGTCTATGGTATAGTTGGCCCGTTGTGTGCGCATAATATTCTTAAGGCATACTTATTCGATTTCTCCAAAATTGTGCTAAGCCATGCATGGCATTCTGAGATGAATCAATAGGAGGAAGATCCATGAGTGACATACCATCAGCGCCTATTGCTGACTTCATGCAGCAAGATCTTGAAACGGTCAGTGAAAAGACAACGTCTATCGAAGCTGCCAGCCTCATGACCACACAACGTATTGGGTGCCTCATGGTCCATGGAGAAAGCCCAGACACGGAACAGCAAGCGATTATTGGTCTCGTGTCAGAAACAGATTTGGTCCGTAAAGTGATGAAATTTGGCGAGACACTATCTAGCACACCAGTCAATCAAATTATGACCAGCCCTCTGCATACCATCGAATCCAATCGGTCAATGCTTGATGCCAGCCACTTCATGGAACAACATGGAGTTCGACATTTATGTGTGTCGGAAGGTGAAGAAATTGTGGGGCTTATTTCCATACGAGACCTCGTAAGACATTTTGTCTATGCTGATTCGGGCCCTATTCGCGATTTAGATAATGTCTATCGACCACTCAGTGTACTCATGCGCACCAACATCGAAACAATTTCGGGCGACGATACGATTTTTACAGCAGTGACTCGTATGACTGACAAGCAAATCGGCGCATTACTCGTGACTGAAGATACTGAGATGATAGGTATTGTGACTGAACGCGATCTCATTCAAAAAGCTATGGTACACGATAAAGACCTCACTGAAGTGCCTGTCAGTGCGATCATGAATAGACCACTCATAGGAATTGACATCAATAGAACCGTTCATGACGCGAGTGACCTGATGGCAGAGAAATGGATCCGTCACCTCCCGGTGACAGAGAACGACAAAATTGTCGGCATCCTCTCTGTAAGAGACCTTATCCGGATGATTGCTCTCAGAGACCGACCACGATACTTGCGCCAACAATAAAAACCCCCATATTCCAGTATCATCACCTGCTCCGAATCATCACATCTCAACGACAAACGCTCTGTTATGGCCGCACTTATTTACGGAAATAAACTCACCAAAGCCTTTGGCATCAAACAGCTATTTCATAATCTCACGCTTGGTGTATCAGACAACGATCGAATCGGCATCATCGGTCCCAATGGATCAGGGAAAAGCACCCTACTCAAAATTTTTGCAGGACTTGATAAAACCGATGAGGGAACACTTACACGTCGTCAATCTCTTCGAATGGCCTATGTTCCACAACAACCCGAATTTAAACCAGAGGCCACGGTTCAAGAAGAAATGGAACGAATCGCGATAGCATCTGGAATTGATCCGCATGAAGGGAGCGTCCGAGCCCAAGAAATATTAGGCAGAACTGGCTTTGAAAACAGCAATCAATTGACAGGTCCCTTGTCTGGTGGATGGCGAAAGCGCCTGGCTATTGCCTGCGGGATGGTCCAAGAACCAGATGTGATGTTACTTGATGAACCGACCAATCATCTGGACCTCGAAGGGTTACAATGGTTGGAGCAAGTCATGTCTCAAGCCCCATGGCCTTGGGTTATGGTGAGTCATGATCGATGGTTCTTAGAACATGCGACCAATAAGATTGCTGAAATCAACTCACGCTACGTCGATGGGATTTTCCTCGTCACTGGCACGTATCAGGAATTTCTCAGCCAACGTGAAAACCATCACCAAGCGCAATCACAACAAGCCCAGACATTGGAAAACAAAGTTCGCCGAGAAGAAGCTTGGTTACGCAGAGGCCCAAAAGCCCGCACGACGAAAGCCAAATATCGAATAGATTCCGCACATGCACTACAGGCCGAATTGGCCGAAACGTCTACACGGTTACGACAAGAAGACACGACGATTGACTTTGTGGCATCCGGTCGACGAACCAAACAGTTAATTGACGCAACCGAACTCACGAAAGCCTTTGGATCGCGTACGATTATTCAAGACCTGGAAATCCTGCTCTCACCGGGAACCGCTATGGGAATCGTCGGACATAATGGGTCTGGTAAATCAACGCTCTTGAAACTCTTAGCCAAAGAATTAGAAGCTGATTCGGGCACAGTTCGACATGCTGAAAACTTACAAGTCGTGTATTTCGATCAAAACCGTGATCAGCTTGACCCAGAAAAAACATTGCGACGAACTCTGTCAGATACAGGACAGTCTGTCGAATACCGTGGACGTACCATACACGTAACTGCATGGGCCAAACGTTTTCGTTTTCAGCCAGAGCAGTTAGACCTTCCTATCAAGTTACTGTCGGGCGGAGAGCAGGCTCGAGCTGTTATTGCACGACTCATGTTACGACCTGCAGACGTGCTCATCGTGGACGAACCAACAAATGACTTAGATATTCCAACACGAGAAACGTTGGAAGAAAGTCTACTCGAATTTCCTGGGGCCATTCTCCTTGTCACGCATGATCGCTACATGCTCACCCAGGTGTGCACACAATTCATCGGATTAGATGGCAATGGCGCGTTTGGTTTATTCGCAGAATACGAACAATGGGAATCGTGGCTCCGTCGTCTCAAATCGAAAAAAAATAAGGCAGAGAAACAGACAAGAGGAGAAGAGAGTCAAAATCAAAAAAAGAAGCCCAAAAAACTCACATTTAAAGATCAAAGAGAATACGACTCAATGGAAGCACGTATCCTTAAGGCTGAGACTGAACGCGATGCCTGTCGTATTCAAACAGAGGATTCCACCATTGTGACCGATCATGTCAAACTTGAAAAAGCCTACGAGGCACTGAAGCGTGCGGAACAGATCGTTGAGCAGCTTTACAAGAGATGGAGTACACTAGAAGCTATGCAACGGGACGCTTAACGAAAAGCAAGAAGACTGCCCTCAACACATGAGCCTTACGCCCCCTACCGTGAACCACTCAGATAGCCAAAATCATAGAGAGCCCGGCCTCCCATCGTACCGTATCTTACGTTATTGAAACCTGCCTCCTATCTCTTTCGACTCTGTCATGTTGTAAGAGATACACAATAGTAACACTAACCATTTCTTTCTCGACCCTGATCTTGTTGATTATAGTAGGTTCCTTTGTTCTCCCCTCTTATGAGGAATAGTGACCGATAAACTGATCTGCCTACGTTGAGACGAAATTTGCCTGGATTAATGAGAAATATTTCGATCATCACGTACTTTTATTGCAAAACGTGAGAATTATTCACTACCGAGACCCATGAAAAACAACACTTGGGAAACATCAACCGAGGGGAAAGACATGTCGGCTCAATCACCAGCCCTTACTCTCAGAAATTCTCGATTAAACAATCGTAGTCGTATCACTGTAACACTCATTACGATGCTCATTACCACCTTAGGAATGGGTGGACAAAACCTTCAGGCTTTTGAGCCGCGGACCATAGATGGTCATCAAAATAACCCCGACAATTCAGATTGGGGCCGTGCCGATACCCCACTAATGCGTCTCATGACATCTGATTATGCGGATGATCTCAACGAACCAGCCGGGTCGACTCGAGAGAGTCCACGTGCAATTTCAAACATAATGGCAGCACAAGACAAGTCAAAACTGAACGCCAGACGGGCGTCAGACTTTCTATGGCAATGGGGACAATTCATTGATCACGACATTGACCTTACAGAAGGGGCACACCCGGCAGAGCCATTTCATATTCACATTCCATCTGGTGATACTTACTTCGACCCGAAGGGTACGGGCAAAAAAACTATGCCATTGACACGTTCCGCTTATGCAAATACCCCGAACAAACCCAGGCAACAGGTAAATCACATCACGGCATTTCTTGATGGATCAATGGTCTATGGATCCGACACCCAACGTGCCCAGGCCCTTCGAACAAATGATGGTACCGGTCGTCTCAAAATGAGTAAGGGACGGTTTCTTCCTTATAACGTTGACGGTTTTCCAAATGCCGGTGGACCTGCTCCTGAGTTATTCTTGGCAGGCGACATTCGAGTGAATGAGCAAGTTGGACTCATCGCCATGCATACGCTCTTTGTTCGCGAACATAATCGTATTGCCAAAAACATCCGACGTCAGCACAGTTCAATGACAGGTGAGAAAATTTACGAGAAGGCCCGCCGTAAGGTAGGCGCATTGATTCAAATCATTACCTACAATGAGTTCCTGCCAATCTTGCTTGGAAAGAACGCGCTTCGCCCATATCGTGGATATAAACCATGGGTAAACCCAAGCATTGCGAATGTCTTTTCAACAGCAGCTTATCGGCTAGGCCACAGTATGCTCTCACCTCAGCTCCTGCGCCTGAAGAAGAATGGAAAACCAATTCGTGCCGGCAACCTTCCTCTCCGCAACGCCTTCTTTGCCCCATGGAGAATTACAGATGAACAAGGTATTGCGCCGATACTGCGTGGACTGGCACGCCAACAAGCTCAGGAGGTAGACCCGTATATTATTAACGACGTCAGAAATTTTCTCTTTGGCCCTCCAGGAGCTGGTGGCTTTGATCTAGCCTCCCTCAATATCCAGCGTGGTCGAGACCACGGGCTTCCCAGCTATAATAGTGCCCGAATCGCTATGGGCCTAGAACCGGTAAACACATTCTCCGACATCACATCTGATCCCGAGCTTCAACAACGCTTGTCTAAGGCCTATCTTTCAGTCGAGTATATTGATGTGTGGGTAGGAGGATTGGCAGAAGATCATCATCGCCAAGCGATGGTTGGAGAACTTTTCTACTCGATTCTGAAGGACCAGTTCGAACGTCTGAGAGATGGAGATCGCTTCTGGTATCAAAATACCTTCTCTCCAAAGCGTATCTCACGTCTGAAGAGAACCACACTTGCGGATGTGATTCGTCGGAATACTCCTATTAGGGGCGAGATTCCTAATAACGTTTTTCGTCACAAGAAACATTCTCACAAATAGATTCAACGGATATGAGTTGGTGGTAACCTCTGCATAGTGCAGGGGTTACCAATTTTTTCTGACTTTCATCAAAGTAAGGCATCACGAAATTTCTTAAAGTAGGCATTTAATTTTTCATGCCCTATGTGTGTCGCTTACATGTTAAAAACGGAATTACCATGCATAAGCTTCAGGAGCCTGACCTCCAGGTCCAGGAAAAATCTCATCTAATTGATGAAGTGTATCCATTGAGAGAGTAATTTCAAGTGCGCGCATGGTGTCGTTTAATTGATCCAATGTCCGTGGCCCAATTATTGGAGACGTCACTGCTTTTTGATGAAGTAACCAGGCTAATGCCACATTTGCTGGCTTCTCACCTAACTCACCACAAAGTTTTTCATAAGCTTCTAAGCGAGGCCGGAATTTTTCAACATCCTTCTGTAAATCCTCATCAGCTCGGCGGCCACCGGTCACAGGATTGACCACACCAGCTAACAACCCACGTGCCACAGGACTCCAGGGTATGAGACCTATGCCATAGGCTTCGCACGCAGGAATAACCTCAAGCTCAATCATCCGATCATTTAAGTTATACAAACTTTGTTCTGAAATGAGTCCAAGAAAATGGCGACTCTTCGCCATTTCTTGGGCTTGCGCTAAATGCCAGCCGGCAAAATTGCTACTCCCTACATAGAGAACCTTGCCTTCACGACACAATTGCTCCATGGCCTGC
>JBMYWX010000094.1:0-11167 GCA_049607825.1 Nitrospirales bacterium | reverse complement strand
GTGGGTGAGACATTGAAGCCACAGAGGAACAATCCTGGAAGGCCAGTTTCCACGGTGACTTTGGATCCGTTCATGATGTCAGAGCCTTTAGGTAGAATCGACTTGGATCCGGGTTGAAATCCTGTAGCCAATACAATCGCCTGGAAGGCTTTTTCTACCCCATTAGAAAATGCAATCACACATCCCCTTATTTCACGGATTTCGTCTACCACCTGAATATGTCCGCTACGAATCTTACGAATCGTCCCGATATCCAAGACAGGTATTTTCTGATTCCTTGAGATTTGCACGAAGGGCCCACATGCTGCCTTTCTTAATCCTAATCTCTGATAAGAGGGGTAATACATTTTCAACAATGGCCAACTGAGAGCATCCGCAAGCCCAGGTGGTAACTTCGATAACACCAGCGCAATCGCGAGAATGGGAATCCCCAGAACATCACGTGGAATAATATTGACTGGACTTCGAACAGAAATTGTCGGTCGAGCCCCTCGCTCCAGAAGATCAAGCGCAATCTCTCCTCCTGAGTTACCAAAACCCACGATCAGCACATCTTGATTAGAAAAAGGGTCGACGTTTCGATAGTCACGACTATGCAGCACAACACCAGGAAAGTCGTCCAGCCCCGGCCAATGAGGAAGAATCGGTTCTCCATAGTAGCCGGTAGCCACAACCACAGCTCGGCTCGTGATCTTTCCAGCGCTACTAGTAGTAATCCAACATCCGTTCTCCTTCTTGATGCTCTCAACCGTCACATTGAAAAATGGGTCTAACCAGTTCAAAGCAGCATACTCGTCTAAGTAGTTCACAACTTGATCGCGACTCGGATATTTCGGAAAGTGATGAGGCATGGGAAAGTATGGGAGCCCTGAGAGTGCCCGATTAGTATGGAGATGTAACCGAACATAGTGATTTCGCCAGGCAGGAACCGTCGAGTGAGCCTTTTCCAGAATTACATGAGGAATACTCTTATGCTGTAGACAACTGGCCACCGCCAGTCCAGCCGGTCCGGCACCGACAACCACCACCTCTGTCTCAGATGGAAAATTATGAGAGCTCATGGCCGCAAATTTATGCCAACAGTTTCCTCAATCAAAAAACGTTGACGTTCAGACTGACTCTTTACTCAGATCAAGTCTAGGCTTAAACAATAAATCAAAGTCCTCGGCTATCCTTACTCATTTCTTATTACCGAGACTAAATTTCCGTATCCAATTAAGTGGAGAATCTTGGCAGCTTCGTCTTAAATGTCAAGTATCTTTGGGAGTGGGACTTGAATGTAGAGGACTGTATGATGCCTTGAATAATTTCACACGAGACAACCAGTGGCAGTGAAGAATTTATATCTGCCCCAAATGAACGATCTATTTGTGGTGGTGGATGCGGAGATGCTCCAGCGAATTGTACAAAAGAGAAAAACTCCTTCTAAAACTACTCAGTCTCAAAATTAAGATCAAGATCCATCAAATATCTCAAAACCATTGCACGTTACGTATCTTCTTCGGTTACACATAGGACAAACAAAAAAATATCTCTGTATACACTCGCTCATTTTATACTTTCCCTTTGCCAGACCTTGACATTTCATTGATTCGAGAGAGAATGAGGAAATCTACAAGGAAGAACAACTCACCTAGTTCCGCCATTAGCCTCGTAAACTATGAGGGAGGTTCCTGATGAGTCGAATCTATCTGCTACTCGCTTTCTGCCTGATACTTTGCTTTCCAGTAGGACCAGCTTTTGGCGTTTCTCTCTTTTTTCAGCCAACTGATTCGATCATTTCACCTGGTGAAACCATCGATATCAACATAAGCATTGATGGACTTGTGGCGTCCACCCCTCCCCCATTTTTTGGGTTTAGCGCCGAAATTACCTTTGATAGGAGTATCTTGCATTTCAATTCTGTTGCATTTGGCTCCGCCTTTGGTAATCCATTTGATAACTCTGAAACTATTATCTTCACAGGTTTCAATATAGATAAATTACAAATATTTCTAGGTTCGCGTCTTTCAGAGACTGAGCTTTTGCCCTTACAACCTGAAAGCTTTTTCCTAGCCGCATTGACCTTTACTGGCCAAGACATAGGCGTAAGCCCATTGGATATCGTCGTTGGAGTTGCTGATAGGCAAGGAAATGAAGGACCAATCTTTGGAACTCCTGTTTCTATTTCTGTCCAACCGACAACTCCTGGTCCTGTTGTACCCGAACCATCAACGATTCTTTTGTTAGCAACAGGTCTTCTAATGATGTATCAATGGCGCAAGCACTTACCTTCAGCTAATTAGGATATCGTTTTACGTAAGAGATGAAGCAAAGCGACCTGTCTACTCCTCCACGAATGATCCTGAGAAAAATTCCATCACCTTTATAACCAAGTTGAATCGGTCGATCCTGACTGCCCTATCATTAACCCCCTTTCCGCTACTCACAGATTTTATTGAAACGCTTCTACCCAAAAGCAAAAAGGCTACGGAGATTTCCAAGAAAAGCTAACACTTATCACTGGATACAAATCACGGAAGGTGCCTACCCTTATTCTACTAAAGAGATTGACTTGGGCAACAAACGTTTGTCCTTGATAGCATGAAAGAGTTCAGTGCCAGCAATTTCATGAACATCTTCATTAGGATGAGAATCAAATTCGCTAACGGTAACGTTCGTGATGCCACTATTCTGTAATGGAACAAAAAGATCCACAAATTCGGCTCCGGCCTCTCTCACCGTTTGAGCCACAAATTGATGAATGTCAGTGTAAGGGTAATCAGGATCGTGTATTTGCCTCAGGTCAGGAAACAGCACAACTAAGATCCTCATATCCTGTGCTTGAACAAAGGCCAAGAAATCACGAAGAATGGTCTCGTGTTGCTTCAGGTTGTCACCTGAAA
The DNA here is from genome assembly GCA_049607825.1 of Nitrospirales bacterium. Classification (GTDB taxonomy): domain Bacteria; phylum Nitrospirota; class Nitrospiria; order Nitrospirales; family UBA8639; genus JAGQKC01. The sequence continues at coordinate 8,282 of JBMYWX010000094.1, read as the reverse complement.
AAATCTCCCGAATGTATTGTTGTTTTTCCTTACTCTTGTCTCTCAAGAAGGAGACAGCTTTCACTTTTTGCTCAATGATGAAGTACGTAAACGAATTGGCGTAAAGGAACTTCCCATAGGGATACGGCAGCAGATGATCATTGTGAAACTCAGATGATACTCGTGCTTTTATCTTCTGTGTTTCCGCGTCGTTCAAAACATACCCGAGGACGACGAGGTCTGGCTTGAAATTCACACCTTGCGTCTTAAATGCCTCAAACTCCTGTACGGTATTCCACCCCTTTTTCGCAATACTCACTGATTCAAATACTTCTTCAGGATACGCTTTCTGTAATGCTCTTTCGAGGACTTTGAAGTACACATCAGAGACCCGTTTTACTCCTGCGCCAAAAGTAAACGAATCACCAACGAACACCATTCGATTCACACCTTCTGGTTTATGCAACAAATGATTGCTATCTCTGAAACCATTCGCATTCAACTGATAATACTTTGGATAAAATGTATATCGCGATGGAGACACGACCCCACCAATTTGTACATCATGATATTTCACGTATAAAAAAGTCTCCAGGACAATACAGGCAACGACAATCCCCCCAAAGAAAAGACTCATATTTAAAATGGCCGCGTGGACAATTCTTTTGGTTGAATCATGCTTCAAAAATATTGCAGCGCACACACACATCCCACCTACGATCAGGCTCAGGAACCCGATATCCGTCAAGATCGAGTAACACTCCTTTTCAAACCCTATAATTCGCCAATGAGAAATCTTTAACGTCACCGAAGTGACACAGAGAGCAGAAACGATCAGCAAGAAAAGCCCTACGCTCAATATGACGTGCTCTTGTCCACTCCTTTTTGTTCTTTGCATTTCCTAAAATCCTTCTTCGACCATGTTACTCGTCACCTTCGAAAGAATTTCATGTTCATGAACTAGAATAAGGATGATAGGAATTGTCGTGGCCTCGCATACGCACCTGCCCATTATCGGATTTCAACCATGAAAGCCTTGAGAGGGCATTGAGGGAAATCTGACTTTCAGCTCATCGCTAACAGCCAGACCTTATTGGGATTCCTCAAAAATGAGAACCGTTCACTCCGGTCATTACCCAGAAAGCAAACCACAATCACAGGCCTCATTAAAATACTCCAATCCTTCTCCTGTTGCATTGCTTCATCAAAGCTAATAAGACCCTAGAGACGCTACGCACTTCCATATAGTCTCAGGAAAATTTCAAGAAAAATATAAAAAAGAAATCCAATCAAGCGCATACCAACGTAAAGGTTATTGAAACATCCACACTGGCCAGGTGGGGAAATTTATTATCAACTTAGATTGCAGAAAACCGCACACACTCATCTTAAGGAGAATACTATGAAATTGTATGTACCAATTACAAAAGCTCTTGTCATTTCAGCATGTGTCTTAGGATCTGTCTTGCCGGCTATGGCAGAACAGAGCCTTCAGTCATATCACTCATGGAATACTAACAATATAGTGGATTGGGCAGATGAGTTTGAACAGACCTCTCACTCAACATCAGTGAAGACTGAAATGTCCGTCCCAAAGACGTCTACAGAATACGCATTAGAAAAAATGCCAAACATGCAGAACGGTCCAGTTGTTGATTGGTGGGATGAGTTTGAGTATCAAGCTTCCTCGAAACCCGCCTCCGCCACGACCATGACTTCGAAAGCCATGAGTCCTGAACGCGCATTAGATGAATTTTGGGATTGGGAAAGCTTGCAATCAATGTAGCTCATGCGATTGTTCAAGCAAACGTTGATTCATTACCACCTTCTGAATGACACGCTCTGACCGAAGGGGGTAATGAGTCAGCAATAGCATTAACCTACTATCGTTTTTAAGGGAAAATGGACAAACACGAGATGAAGCCAATTCCTAAAAATAAATTAGTTATTTTTAGAAAAATGCAGAGAGGTGAAGACGGCCGGAGGACGAGTCGAACCAAAGGTATCATGAACCAAGTAGCGACTTCCGAGTACCGTAACGACGAATGCGAAAAAACATGTTATGGAAGCGAGCTCAAAATGAATGCACGGACAAAACTCAGCATATGAGGATTATCAATATCATTGTGACCATCAATCACATCAGGGGATACCTCCACGACGAGGTACGGGCTGTTGACCGGTACTCTTGACTGGTCACATACATGTTTTAAAACAGTGGATTCGTACTGCTGTTCCCAATCACAAGGAGTATTCGCTGATCGCGCCATCCACGCTTGTTGAGCCATTGGCACAATTCCTTGTAGATCGGCAGAGCGAGACATGACGGTGGGTGGGTCCTCATCTGATCCCTCAACTTCTGGAGATGAATCTGGAGCGAGAACGAGTTTATGGGTCTTATATAGATCATAATGCCCAATAGTCTGTCGATTCCGTCTTTTTTCTTGACCATCTTTATGTTTTTCAAAAAAAGTTGAAAACCATCGACCAATTGGAAAGGCATAGCCAGTCGCCCAATCGCTTTCAGACGTGAGTATGGCATAGATGGGTAACTGCCCCTCATAGGGTCGATGAGGTGCGGCATCAATCTCATACAACGTATCATACCGTTGTGCCTCGAATGCTGGATTGATTAATAGTACTAAATCCCCAAATGATCTTGGAGAAAACCGCATGGCATCATCACCACGTAGACTGGCTTTCTTGGCTTCTATGAAACGGTCAACGAGGATCTGATTGAGAGCTGTATGAACGATAGCTCCGCCAAAGCTATGTCCAACAATAACTAAACGATCTCTGGGATGAGCCCTGGTTCGCGCTGATCGCAAGAGCTCGATATGACGAAGAAGATCCGTCACGGCACCATGCCCAACCTTTTCGGCAGTATTTTTTCGATCAAAAAATGTTAACTGGGTCAGAACTGTCCCAAACAGCGATAAACCACGCCAGCCAACATATACTCCAATAACCTGACGAGGTTGTGGTGAAGCATTTTCATCTTCTTGTAATTGTGCCAAAACTTTTCGAAAGGTCTTCACATTTCCGTTATTATATTCTGCGTTATTCTGCCATCCATGCACGAACACCACCATCAACATGTCACGCTCAGCTATGCCCTGCATCAACCGATGAAACATTCCCTTCGAATGGTCAAGAACCTGCATGCGGTCCCAGAAAGCACCTTGATCATCAAACTCTGCAAAACCGAGAAGATAGTTGTTCTCCCCACGTTCTATATCTACATGATCTAGCATCGTAGGATCGGCGGGCTTAAATTCAGGCGGAGACACAACTTCCGTGCGATAGGGTTCATGCCATGTACAGGCACCAAACACACTCGCTATCACGACATATCCTACAAACTGCAACACATAACGTCGCAGGAACAATTCCATGACACCCTCATATTGACAACATGATATCAACTCTAAAAACAAACATTCAGATGATCGCTTTACTGACTATGGAATGATGGTTTTTCATATGTAAGGTTAATGCAAACTCAAGGACGCTTCTATCAAGAATTGCTGAATTAACCTCCTGCGCAAACGCCTAACTCCCACCAAGTCTGCATCATTACTCTCTCAATTTAAAAAAAGAATCTTGCCAGATTCGCCGTAAATGTCAAGTATCTTTAAGGAATGGGACTTGGATTGAGACGAATACATTGCCCATTCAAAAATACTTACATAGAGAAACGAGAGACATCGACAAATGTCCATCTGACACAAGTCACTCAACCTAATGTAGCGGTGAGGGCAGGTGGTGATTTAACTTGGCAGTCAATAGAAAGCTAAAGTGAGATTGAGGCAGGACTCTCATTGACTCATATGAGACTGTTCGTATGTGTGAATACAGAGTAGAATGGCATCGACCAATTTGGCTACTCCCCACGATTTACTGTCCGCGGGGAGTAGTTCAACTGCACCTTCCACCTTACTTCGGAAATGCGGTTGGTGACTCCATTTGCCACCCCTCGCCACTCAGCGACTGCAAAAACTCAATGAGATCTTCTTTTTCTTGTTCTGTTAATTTGAGTGGTATGATGGTGTTGTCTTGATGAGGGTTTTTAATTCCTCCGCCATCATAGAAATCCACAACCTGACGTAGAGTGGCAAACCGACCATCGTGCATATATGGGGCGGTTCGAGAAATTTCTCGCAACGTGGGCGTCTTGAATGCTCCGATATCTTCAGGATTCTTGGTGACGGTGAAACGTCCAAGATCAACATGCTCTTTATCCCAGTCGATTCCTATGTTATGAAACTTTTCATCGGTGAAGTTAAATCCCGAATGACATCGAGTACATCTTGCCTTTTTCAAGAATAACTTCAAACCGCGTTGGGCTTCGGGAGATATGGCATTCGATTCTCCTCCGTAGTCGAAGCGATCATAGGGACTGTTGCCGGAAATAAGCGTTCGTTGGAAGCTGGCAATCGCTTGTCCTATGCGATCTTTTGTAATGGGACCTTGAAACACTTCCTGAAAGAGAGGTTCGTACCCCTGAATGGTCTTCAGTTTCGCCACTAACTCATCATGATTAGCAAACCCATGTTCGACTGGACTGACAAATGGGCCAGTTGATTGGTCTTCTAATGTGGTGGCCCGTCCATCCCAAAATTGAGCTGAACTAAACAACCGATTAATTGAAGCAGGCGCACTCCGCCCCCCTTGTAAACGATGAATCCCTGTCGAAACTGGTTGCCCATCAGTAAATGCTAAACTGGGCATATGGCAACTTGCACAAGCGATCGTATCATTCTTAGATAAACGCTTATCAAAGAAGAGAAGTTTCCCTAAGTTCACCTTCTCTTTTGTCAATGGATTGTCTTTGGGAATCACAATAAGATCTCCATCTAATCCCAATGGCGCTTCCCACTCATCTTCTCCTGGGAGGACTGCCAGAGAAAAACCTGGAGCAGCCAAGACCAAGATGAGACTTGCAATCAACCAAAATCTCGATTGCACGTGTTTCCGATTATGACGTTTGTTGTTTACAGAAAAAATCTGTCTCATAATGAACCTCCTTTATAGTGACTCTCGTTTACGATCAATTGAGGAATTTAGGTTACTAGGCAAACCCATCTCCTCGACACGACATATGACCAACGTGCCTGCATTCGAGTAAGATATGCGGTGATTCGTATCATCCAGTTTTCTCCATACCTGTCTAGTAGTCTTATATCTATTGCGTGTGTTACTCGCTACGCTATGACTATATGAGTTATCGCAAATAATAATCGATAAGTAAAATACTATTTTTTTATATGCCGATAGACTCCATCTATCACCAAAAGGCACACAAATGACTCTCACGCAAATTGAATATATTTTAGCAGTGGCAAAAGAAGGGAGTTTTAGAGGAGCGGCGAAACTTCGTCACGTGACGCAGCCTACCCTCAGCATGCAGATTCAAAAATTGGAAGAGGAATTAGGGGTCATTATCTTTGATCGATCGCAGACACCCATTTCACCAACAAAAGTGGGAGCATTGATTATTCAACAGGCGAAGATTGCGTATGGCGAAGCCATGAGAATCCCTGAACTCATTCAGACACTCAAGCATGGACTAATGGGGGAACTCCGAGTAGGAGTGATTCCAACGGTTTCACCATACTTGGTTCCTCTCTTTCTGAAATCGTTTAGTGAAAGTTACCCAAAGATCGATATCACGATATCCGAACTCACGACTCGTACCTGCCTGGCGGAATTAGAAGCGGAGAATCTTGATGTGGCTATTCTCGCCACCAAAGAAGATCACAAACGGTTTGTTCAGGAAAAACTGTACAATGAAGAATTTGTCTTATTTGCGCACAAAAATCATCGGCTACTGAAGAAGAACACTATTTCAATTTCCGACATCAGCCTCAAGGATCTTTGGTTATTAGAGGAAGGGCATTGCTTGAGTGACGAAATTATCAAAACCTGTCACTTACGACATAATGTCTCACAACTGCCTGGGCATTTGAATTTTAAGATTGGCAATCTCGAGTCTCTTAGATTACTCGTGCAGGAAAATTTTGGCTATACACTACTCCCATATTTGTCGACATTGAAACTCAATCCGAAAGAAAAGAAATTACTGCGACCCTTCTCAGAGAACATTCCCCAACGCACCGTCTACCTCACCCTCAGAAAAGGATTTTTGAAAGAAGCCCTGATAAACACCTTGAAAAGAGAAATAGGCAAATCGCTTCCAACATAATGTCCTGGCTACTCGCTCAAGTCTAATATGGGGCTATCCTGTGTATACACCCTCGTTGCAAGCGCCAGAATTTGGCGAATGTAGAAAACACCATCTGCATCATGTACATTTTTTCTCGCAGACTCATCCATCTCTAGTAAAACTAAGTTCCGCCCCCCCCCCTCTTGTCGTTTGGTGCAGAAACAATGTGATACACAACCGAACTTGACACCAATAACCACTACTGAAATGCCATCGGTACCTGGAGTCTAGCGATGAAAAAGTTCAGTGCCTGAAGAAGTCAGAATCCTCTGCCAAATGATTAGCAAAACCTCAAGACTTTTGTCGGAATATCACAATATACTCAATGATCAGCAAAACAGGACATTCTACCTTTCATACAGGCGTACCATTTTCCATAGAGACGATGAAGGACAATCTTTTGGAGAAGAGACTCGATTGCCAACAGACATGAACGGCTTACCCATTGAATGACAATCCACCACCATTTTCACGAAATCTCACCACTCCTTTTGCGCACATGTCACCATTGACTCAGGAATGTGCTTTCGTTCCCGCATAACCCTAAGAAAGACACGTGTTATTTAACTTGCTCCTTCTGGTCCGCCTCTTGCTCTAGTTGAATACGTACGCGTCAACGCAGAGGCATCACGCAACTGATAAGACACCCACACACTCAGGAGGAACAAACAATGAGCACATTTGCCAAAACATTCGGCATCATCACCATTGCCAGCAGTCTTCTCTTCGGACAGGCGACCACCAGCTTTGCGATCGACGGCTTATCGGGTGGCCCCACAGAAGAACCCGCCCCACTCGTGCCCGTGGGACCGGAGTTTCAGGTCAATACCTATACACCAGATAGTCAGTTTATTCCCGAAGTCGCCATGGATGAGGAAGGCAACTTCGTCGCCGTATGGGAAAGTTGGGGTGATCAATCGAATGGCCAAGATGGAGATTGGTCAGGCATTTTCGCGCAGCGGTATGATCATAGGGGCATTCCTCTTGGCGTTGAGTTTCAAGTGAATACGACTCACGCAGGGGGGCAACTAGATCCCGACGTGGCAATGGATAGTGACGGGAACTTTGTTGCCGTGTGGGAAAGTCTCGATGACGAAACAAGTGCTGGTATCTTTGGCCAACGCTACGATCAATTTGGCAATCCGGTGGGATTGGAATTTCAAGTGAACACCTACACCGACGACTGGCAGGGAGCGCCCAGCGTAGCCATGAGTAGCACTGGAAACTTCGTGGTTGTGTGGCATAGCTGGTATCAAGATGGAAGTTCGCGTGGAGTGTACGGACAGCGCTATAACTACACCGGTACTCCCCAAGGCCCTGAATTTCAAATCAATACGCACACTGACGGCCACCAGGACTATCCCCGTATCGCCATGAATGATGACGGAGATTTTGTGGTGGTGTGGCCGAGTGACGGGAAAGACGGCAGTCAACAGGGAATATCTGGACAGCGCTACGACCATACTGGGACTCCGGAAGGTCCTGAATTCCAGGTCAATACTACGACACTGAACTCCCAAACTGGACCTGTAGTCAGCATGGACAGCGAGGGCAATATTACTGTGGTGTGGACTTCCAGACATAACGTCAACGCTAGAGGAGAAGGCGACAAGACAGTCTTTGGGCAACGTTACGATTTCACGGGCGCGCCAGTAGGCTCTGAGTTCCCAATAGCAACTGATCCCGACGTCTACGCTGGTTCAGTTGGTATGGATGATGATGGGAATGCATGGGTAATAGTAATCAAAAAAGATCAGAACGATTTTGATGTATTCATGCAAGGTTATAATCCCGCATGGGCCTTGATAGGACCTGAACTTCAAGTGAATACCTTTACCAGTGACCGCCAAACGTACCCAAAAATCACTATTAATCCAAATGGCCATGCCGTGGTCGCATGGACTAGTTTGGGGCAAGATGGTGATAGCGGTGGCGTCTTTGCTCAACGCTACACACCGAATTGGGCACCCACATGTGACAACGCGACCCCTGTCCCGTCTACCCTGTTTTCTAATGACCACGCCTTTCACTCGATTGACATTGCCAACGTCACAGATCCCGATGGAGACCCGGTTCG
>JBMYWX010000093.1:0-11209 GCA_049607825.1 Nitrospirales bacterium | reverse complement strand
AGCCTTTTTCCTCGGCATGTGTACGTTTTTGGCTGTGTCCAAGAAAATTGAAACAGCGTTGGGATTAGGCATTGCTGTGGTTGTCGTGCAAGTCATTACGGTCCCGGCCAACAATCTCCTGTATCAATTCTTGCTAAAAGATGGAGCCTTGGCTTGGGCTGGATTTCCGGAGGTCGATCTCAGCTTTCTTGGGTTGATTTGCTACATCGGTGTGATCGCGGCAATGGTGCAAATCCTTGAAATGTTGTTGGATCGATTCTTTCCTGCGCTCTATAACGCCCTTGGAATTTTCCTTCCGCTTATTACCGTTAACTGTGCCATTCTCGGCGGTACGTTGTTCATGGTGGAACGTGACTACAACTTTGGAGAAAGTATGGTCTATGGCATTGGAAGTGGTGTTGGATGGGCCTTGGCGATTACCGCATTAGCCGGGGTGCGTGAAAAACTTAAGTACAGTGATGTGCCAGAAGGTCTTCAAGGGCTTGGGATTACATTTATTACCGCTGGCCTTATGTCGTTAGGGTTTATGGCGTTTTCGGGTATTCAATTGTGACATCATCATGATTAATTTTGCTGAGGCTCGAACATGGTAGAAATTGTCCTAGGGGTGACCCTGTTTACAGGCATTGTAACGTCCTTAGTGTTTTTGATTATCGGCGCGAAGTCTCAACTCGTTCCTTCTGGAAATGTGACGATTCGCATCAATGGAGAAAAAGATATACAAACACCTGTTGGAGGGAAACTCCTTGGCGCGTTGGCTGATGCAAAATTATTCGTGTCGTCAGCCTGTGGTGGTGGAGGAACGTGTGCACAATGCAAGGTGAAGGTTTTTGATGGAGGTGGATCCATTCTTCCAACGGAAACCTCTCACATCAATAAACGTGAAGCCGCTGAAGGAGATCGTTTGTCTTGTCAGGTGACGGTAAAGCAAGACATGACGATACAGGTTCCTGAGGAAGTATTTGGGGTCAAGAAGTGGGAATGTACGGTGCGCTCCAATGGCAATGTGGCGACATTCATTAAAGAACTGGTCCTGGAACTTCCCGAAGGTGAACATGTGAATTTTCGAGCTGGTGGATATATTCAAATTGAATGTCCCGCCTATGATGCAAAATATTCAGAATTTGATGTAGAAGAAGAATATCGAGAAGATTGGGATGGTGCCAACTTGTGGCGTTATGAGTCCCATGTTCCCGAACCCACGATGCGTGCCTATTCCATGGCGAACTATCCCGAAGAGCAAGGGCTTATTATGCTCAATGTGCGGATTGCCCCTCCACCTTTTGGCGCTCCAGACTCTGTTCCTCCAGGCATCATGTCTTCGTATATCTTTAACTTAAAGCCTGGTGACAAGGTCATGATCTCCGGACCGTTTGGTGAGTTTTTTGCTAAAGAAACTGACAACGAAATGGTGTTTGTTGGAGGTGGTGCAGGGATGGCGCCTATGCGTTCCCATATTTTTGATCAACTTCGACGGATTCATTCTAAACGAAAAATGTCATTTTGGTATGGAGCACGGAGCAAACGAGAGATATTTTATCAAGATGACTTCGATCAACTTGCGAAAGAGAATGACAATTTCCAGTGGCATGTTGCACTTTCAGATCCGAAAGAAGAAGACAACTGGACAGGATATCAAGGTTTCATTCATCAGGTACTTCTTGAGAAGTATTTAAAACATCATTCAGCACCTGAAGACTGTGAATATTACATGTGTGGTCCTCCTATGATGAATGCGGCAGTCATCAAAATGCTAGAAGATCTGGGCGTTGAACGATCACAAATTTTCCTCGATGATTTTGGTGGTTAGTGTAGCGAACCTTAAACATCGTAACAAATATGATGCGGAGTTTTGCTCAGGACTCTTTTGCATGCCACCGGTTCGTTCCTTAGCCAATTTCACGAACTTTTCAACCGCTACATTAAAATGACCTACTCTTTACTTATCAGTCGAGTCCAGAACCTCTCGTGTCCATTGTCAATCATCTTGGTTGTTTTCTTCGGATCTGTGTCTTGTAGTTCGACAGCTCAAGGCACTGACCCGCTTCAGTTTGCTGGAAAAACAATGGGAACGACCTATCAGGTGACCATTGTCCGGCCATCTTCCCCTATTGTACTGACAACGGTTCAATCGCATACAGATGAAATTCTTGCACGCATTAATGCGAGTATGTCCACCTATCAACCTGATTCTGAACTCTCACGATTCAATCGTGAGTCCACGACGGAGTGGGTGCCGATTTCATCTGACCTCTATTTTGTCGTTAAGGAAGCCTTGCGTGTTAGTCACCTGACGGAAGGGGCGTTCGATGTGTCTGTTGGCCCAATTGTCGATCTCTGGGGGTTTGGTCCGAGTCCACGCCAGGATACTATTCCTTCTGATGAGGCCATCCAAGCTCGATTGGAATCCATTGGCTATGAGCATCTGCATCTACAAGATGATCCTCCTGCTCTTCGTAAAGATCAGCCAACACTTTCCGTCGATCTTTCGGCTATTGCGAAAGGTTATGGGGTGGATCAGATTGCCGAATACCTAGAATCGCTTCATGTCACCAATTACTTGATTGAAATAGGTGGAGAGCTTCGAGCCAGTGGGCACAATGCTCAGGGTATGCCCTGGAATGTGGCGATTGAACAGCCTGCTCCGACTAGTCGTAGGGTTCATCAAGTACTGCATTTAGATAGACAAGGCATCGCGACATCAGGAGACTATCGGAACTTCTTCGAGCGTGAGGGAACACGGTTTTCCCATACCATGAATCCAAAAACTGGAAGGCCAGTAACTCATAAGCTATCTTCGGTGACGGTGATTGCTGAATCGTCCATGAAAGCCGATGCCTTGGCCACCGCATTGCTTGTCTTGGGTCCTGATGACGGATTTGCCCTCGCTCAACGAGAGCAAGTGGCATCACTATTTCTGACGATAGACGCCGAAGGGTTTCACGAACAAGCTACGTCGGGCTTCGCTCAATACGCGAAGTCATCAGAGTTATAGGGAAATCCTACATGATGATATTTGGCGTAGTCTTTCTGTTAATGGTCTTGGCAGTGGTGGGAATGGCTGCTGGTGTGCTTGCAGGGAGAAGAAGCCTGCAAGGAAGTTGTGGTGGATTGAATACGATTCAAGGACTTGATTGTATGATCTGTCCGACACCGTGTGAATCAGAAGAGGAAAAAGATTTCCAATGCCCACATGCCCAGATGAACCTTGAGCCTGAACAACATGATCATATCCATCTGATCAATGAGTCGTGTCTGAAAAAGAAAGTACTTACTTCCACCGAATCAGCCATAGAAGGTGTCCCATGCAACTGACTGCCATTCATCTGAAAGAATTTATGAAGACCAACCCTGTCACCTTTACGCCCGACATGGATATTCACGAAGCCATGAAGGTGTTGGTTGAGAATTGGCTTTCAGGGGCAGCTGTCATTGACCTGCGAGGTAACCTTGTCGGCTTGCTGTCTGAAAGCGACTGTCTCCGAGTTGGGTTAAATGCGGCCTATCATGATGAATGGGGTGGGACGGTAGGTGACTACATGACCAAAGAAGTAAAGACAGTTGATGTCGATGCCAGTATTATCGAAATTGCCGAACTTTTTACAACGACCTCGTTTCGGCGATTTCCTGTTCTCAAAGAAAATCGATTAGTCGGTCAGATCAGTCGGCGTGATGTCATGAAGGGATTTGTCAAACTTCATCAAGAAGGAGTGTGGTAGAAACTGTCTTCCGCGTAGTTGCTCTTTAGTAAAGCTTCGTTTTCGCTTGCCTCAACTTTCTCCTGCCGTTGTTACGCCCTGGTTACTCTATGAAAAGGGAAACCGTGTTTACCAAAGTCTTTTATTGACGAATGCTCTTCTTGATCGAGTCTTAAGATATCGTTCAAATTCAATGGCTTTTCGTGTATCTGAAAATGCAAGAGAAGTAATCAATTCCCAAGGTTTGCTTTTTGCTGTATGAACGGAGCCACCATTGTTGTGAACGGACATTCGCTTTTTTAGATTGGAGGTTATGCCAATGTAAGTTTGTTGAGGATGTGATTTGCTTCTGATGAGATATATATACTTCATGAGGAGCGGTACGAGGAAGGTCCTCCTTCGCCAAGGCTTCGCGGCGGACAGCCTTCGCTTCCTTTTCTGATGATGGTGGGGATTATACAGTCTGTAATTTTCCTAGGCTGGCCTGCCAGCCGTAGCTTTAGCGAAGGCTGGCGGAGAGGGTGGGATTTGAACCCACGGTCCCTTTCGAGACAACGGTTTTCGAGACCGTCCTGATCGACCGGACTCCAGCACCTCTCCGTATAGTAGGTCTATGTAAGGTCAGTAGTTCGTTGGGAAATCGTTGGGCAAGGTATCGCACATTACGATCTATACAAATATTGAAACGATTGCCGTGGGGAATACTACCCCATTGTATGGGGTATGTGCAAAATTAGCGGTTAATGTCGATAGACGGCTACAGATGGACAGCCGCGAGACGAGCCCTTGGTAATGGTATGGGCATGGTTCACCGTCACCGATTTTTGACATGTGTAGGGCCCAGACTGACTGGTTTCTGAGCGAATCCAAGTGTGGATGGTTTCTCCATTATCAAATGTATTGGTCACATCGGGTTTACCCCAGTCCTTAATAAGTTCTGATTCGGTTTTGCCGACCCACGTTTGCATGAATCGATCATAACTAATACATCCACCGAGGCCTAGAGCAATGAGCATGATGATTGCTATGTATGAATGTAATCTAAGCTTGTGCCAAATACCCATTCTCATCCCTCACTTATTCTTGTTGTTCTGGTGCGTGAACATCACCGTTTCCTCGTAGTCCTTGGAAAAATGTTTGCAGGATGGTGCTACAGTCATTTGCCAAAACTCCTCCCTGGACCTCGACCAAGTGATTGAAATGTGGCTCTGCTAAAAAGTCAGAAAGTGTGCCGTATGCCCGACTTTTTGGATCAGATGCCCCATACACGACTCGGCCCATTCGGGCTTGCACAATAGCGCCTGCACACATCGCACATGGTTCTAGCGTCACATACAACATGGTGTCATTGAGTCGCCATGTGTTGAGCTGAGCTGCGGCTTGTTTAATGGCGGTCATTTCAGCATGAGCGGTTGGATCCTGGTCTATTTCGCGCGTATTGTATCCAACGCTTAGAACCTGGCCGTCTTTGACAATGACCGCACCAACGGGAACATCCCCAAGCCGAAAGGCTTCCTTGGCTTGCTCTAAGGCCAGCCGCATAAAATGCTCATCTTGAAATGAGGTGTGAGAAGGTTCCACGGTGCGTTATTCTGAGGTTTCTCCCAGAAATAAACCTTGCATCTCATCTCAACCTGTAGAAGCGAAGCCTGTGCTTCCCTTCTTTTCGGATGAAGACGCAAAAAAATGAAGTCATGAACAAATTTTGGATACGAGGAAGAAAATGGTACCATGGGAATTCTCGTCTAGCATAGAAAATTGTTCTGCAAGTCATTGTAAATATGGGTATCTATTCTTCACCCACGGTTCCGCTGTCGGTTAGTGATTTACAAAGCATGTGGAGGAGTGTCGCGCAGCAATATTTCGATGGCCGATTACCATCGATCACCATCGAGTGGAGTTTTCGTTTAACGGCCTCAACAGGGATGTTTGTCAGTCAAGTTGGGCCACGGAATCGACTTGTGAGTAAGGAACATCGGCATGGGGCAGCACGTCGCATTCGACTCTCGGCGCCTCTGCTATGCGATCAGTCTGAAGCTGAAATTATTCGAACGTTGGCACATGAGATGATTCATCAATGGCAATATGATGTGAAGAAGCGATGGCCAAATCATGGCCCAGATTTCCATGAAGTCATGGCCCGCATGAATATCGATGGGTTGGGAATAACCGTTCGCCATTCCTTGAATCGACAAGTCGAACAATTGAGCAAGTACTTGTGGCGTTGTGTGGTTTGCGGAACATCATATTGTCGACAGCGGCGAAGTATTTCTTCTAGAAGACATCGTTGTGGGAATTGTCATGGGGAGTTGCAAGAATTCTTGATCAATAGATCTCTACGAGAGCAGAGAAGTTGGAATTTTCCAGAGAAGGCCGACCCAACGTATTTTGAGCCAACTAGGCCATTTAAAGACCAACCGGAATCTTACCAGCTGGTGTTTAATTTCAATGACAACTGAGTATTGGTGATATTCGGTATTGCTCGGCACATTAGATGGGTTGGCGTAATCGAAGGAGCTGCTGCTGGTCTTCTTCATAGTGTGGCAAAGAAAATTGTTGGTCAATTTGAACAACTTGTTCCAGGCATCGCAGAGCTGAAGTCGAATCTCCTCTTTTCTGGTACACACTCACAAGAAGGCGAAGTGCCCCAGCCTCACCTGCTTTATTGGCCAGTTTGACAAAATGTTCCGTAGCATTATTGAGACATGCTTCCGCCTTTTGTAACTGTGTTGCCGCAAAATAGGCTTTTCCAAGTTGCCCATATGTGGTAGCGAGACCATCCTCGTTTCCCACTTTACGATGGTAGTCTAGTGCTAACAGAAAATGCTGAATGGCTTGATCTGATTGGTCTAATTGGAGTTCTTGGAGTGCGAGATTATTATAGAGTATGCCTAATGTCTGCTCATCTTCGATGGGGCGAAGAAAATCAATTGCTTCGAAATAGTAAGCGAGTGCTTGTTGAGCCTGCCCAGTATCAGCCTTAAGATTTCCTAGGTTGACCAACGTTGCTCCAATGGCCGTTCTTGCTTGTCGCGATCGCTGGATCGTCAGGACTTCTTGATAATAGGTCTCAGCTTCTGAGTAGTTTTCGAGCAAGGCATAGACATTGCCCAAATTTCCAAGAGCATGAGTCAGTTCTTCTGGTGAGCCAGTCTCTCGTGCTTCTTGAACGGCTTGTTCGTACCAATCTCGGGCTTTCGAAAGATTTCCGCGGTGAAGGTAGATTTCTCCGCGTCGGGCAGCATCATCTGACATTCAATACATCCTCATTGACAAACCAAACGTAAGAGAATGTGCTATGGTAGTAAGGCTCATGCTCAGAAGGTTTCTCGAAGCGGCGAAATGAGTATGAGAACTGAAGGGTATGATACTGAATGAAGTCCTAGCGACGAAAGGAGTCTTTCCCTTTCACGACATCTTGAAGGAGTTGATCGGCGAGTTTGGCAGCTTGTCTGTGGCGCCACCAACGAATGCCAATGATATAAATGCCTATGGCGACGAGTGTGGCAATCATGATTCCTGAGAAGTCGTTCATTGTTGTACACCGAAAGCTGAGATAACAGGTGTCCTAGAACACTGCCGTTGTATATCTTGTAAGTTTTGGTGTGTGGTCTAAACCGGATGCTTGGTTATGATTGTTCTTAATAATATTTACCACTGGAGTTGAGAAGTTCTAAAGTTACAGAAGATACATATTGGACGTGAGCATCATGAGGTATCCTAGAAGACCATAGTTCAATAAGTTACGGTTCTTGGTACCTTGTCTCATTGGTCGTGGTGAGTATCCATTACAAAACCTTGATTACAGGTCTTCTAGTCTAGTCTATGAAATTACCATGTCGCAAGTTCACGATGTTGCTTAATTCGTAATGCCAGTATTCTTCTGATCGCCTAAAACAAAGTCTCTTAATCGTATAGTATTATTGCCTAATTAGGGTTATTCAATTTATGGAAGTTGCTATTCTTTGTGTGGCGTTAGTGGTCATTCTTGTTGGGGCCGAAGTTTTTACCAATGCCTTGGAACATTTAGGTGAGCGATTAGGTATTTCTGAGGGAGTAACGGGATCGATCTTCGCAGCGATTGGAACGGCATTGCCTGAAACCATGGTCCCGATCTTTGCCATTTTATCAAGTACTGGCGCGATGGAAGTTCGGCATGAAGTCGGAATTGGAGCCATCTTAGGTGCACCACTTATGCTCTCGACTTTAGCCTTTATTCTTATGGCGGGATTTGCGGCCCAGAAGCGAGGGTGGCAGGGCGAGTTTCACCCTGAGATGACTGGACTCACGCGAGATCTCACGTGGTTTAATTATGTCTTTGCCCTGGGGGTCATTGCGGCTCTTGTGCCATCTGATTGGACCCTTGTGCGAGGGAGTATTAGTTGGTTGTTGGTGATGTCGTACGGGCTGTATTTATTAGTGACGATTCGAGCATCCGCCAACTTAGTAGATGAGGGACATGGAACTGAGGCCGATCATCCCTTATTCTTGTCAAAAATTGGATTACCAACTCACCTTGTCGTAATTCTTTTTCAGCTCGCATGTGGTTTCATTCTGATCATGCTGGGAGCGAAGGGATTTGTTTATGGCGTAGAGCATCTGGCTCCGATATTAGGGATTTCCGCTTTAGCCTTATCGTTATTGGTGATTCCACTTGCTACAGAAATGCCAGAAAAAGTAAATAGTATAATTTGGATTCGACGAGGACGGGATACGTTAGCGTTTGGAAATATTACAGGGGCGATGGTGTTTCAAGGGAGTTTGTTACCAGCATTGGGTATTCTTCTCACTCCCTGGACTCCAAAGCCGGAGGTAATTATTGGTATGATTATCACCTTGCTTGCAGGGACATATTTATCTCTTGTCGCAAGGTCTGGCAGCGTAAAACCCTATCATCTCCTCTTTAACGGGTTATGCTACCTAACCTTTGTAGTAGCCATATTAGTTGGGTAGTTCTGACATGTCGAAGCCATCTGTATTGCTTACACGGCGGATCCCTGAGGATGGACTGAGATTACTGAAGGAGTCCTGCAGCGTGGTTATGTGGAATGATGACTCTGAAGCTCCATGTGATTGGGTGCTTGAAAATATTTCTGAGGTAGATGGGCTGTTGTGTTTATTGACTGATAACATTGATTCGGCCGTACTTGCTGCTGCTTCACGTCTCAGAGTCGTCAGCACATTGGCTGTGGGTTTTGACAATATCAGTATTATTGACTGTACAAATCGGGGGATTCCTGTCGGGCATACACCAGGAGTGTTGACTGAGACAACAGCTGACTTTGCCTTTGCGTTGATGATGTCAGCGGCTCGACGAGTTGGAGAAGCCGCAGCTTATGTGAAACAAGGTCATTGGAAAACGTGGAGTCCTACAGCATTTCTCGGACATGATCTGCATGGAGCAACATTAGGAATTATTGGACTTGGCCGTATTGGGCGTGCTCTAGCCAAAAGAGCGCATGGCTTTGCTATGAAAGTCCTCGCTTGTCGTTCATCGTCTTCGTCCTCTTGCCAAAAGGTAGATTGTGACGATGTTGAATATGTAGATCTTCATACGCTTCTGGCAGGGTCGGATTTTGTGAGCCTCCATGTCCCATTAACGAATGAGACCAAGCAGTTGATTGGTTTAGCGGAACTGCGGAGTATGAAAACAACCGCCATTCTCATTAATACAGCAAGAGGAGCTGTTGTTGATTCGCAGGCGCTGTATGAGGCGTTGGTTCAAGGTGAAATCGCCTATGCTGCATTAGACGTGACTGACCCTGAACCACTTCCCTCTGATGATCCACTGCTTACGTTGTCGAATTGTTTGATTGTACCGCATATCGCAAGTGCATCAATCGCGACACGAGCAAAGATGGCTGTCATGGCAGCAGAAAACCTCCTCGCAGGTTTGTCTGGAGCCCGGTTGCCATATTGCGCGAATCCAGAAGTCTATGGCTAAGAACGGTCTTTCAATCCATAGCAGGCCCTTCATGGTGTTGATGGCATGCTCAGATCTGACACGAACAAGGAGTCAAGTATGATCAAAATTACTCAGTCAGCAATTGACAAGCTGAATGCGTTGGTTGTTGAACATCCTGAGGACCCAATTGTCCGTATTAAAGTGCAGGATCAGGATGAACGGAAGCTGACCTTTCGCATCACGCTCGAAGATAAGGTTCAACCTGATGATGAAGTGCAAGAGATTAGCGGTCTCTCTGTTGCAGTCGATATCCAAAGTGCCCCACGGATGAACGGTGTAACACTTGACTATCAAGAAACTGGTGGATTTTCCTTTGTCCATCCAGAAACGCCTGGGCATAATGATGACTTTCCTTTGAATCTTATTAACCTCAATTGATATGAGATGAAGGTTTTAAGTTCTCGCTTGGAAGTAAATAGCCAATATTCTTCGTTTGAAACATTCTGCCAGTTATATCTATGAGTTCTCCTCGCCACACCTTCTTTTGCCCTTGTCCTCCTGGATTGGAGGCAATCTTAGCTGAAGAACTCGAGCACTTAGGTGCAACGACCATTCACTCAACGCAGGGAGGTGTTGGGTTTCAAGGCTCCTTTACTCTGGGCTATCACGTCAATCTTGAGAGTCGGATTGCGAGTCGAGTGCTTCTACGATTGGCTCAGCAAGAGTATCAGAATGAACAAGATATTTATCACACGGCATTTCACTTTCCTTGGTGGGAATGGTTTTCAGTCAATCACACAATCAAAGTGAAAGTCCAAGCGAAGCGCTGTTCCCTGAAGAGCCTCGATTTCGTGACGTTGCGAATCAAGGATGCGGTGTGTGATGCCTTTACGGAGAAAAAGCATGCTCGTCCCAACGTGGATACTCGTTCTCCAGATGTCCAAATTATAGGGTTTCTGGATGAGCAAACATGTACCGTGTATGTCGATATGTCTGGCGAGCCTCTGTTCAAGCGAGGATGGCGTCAGGTAAGAGCCGAAGCGCCGTTGCGAGAAAACCTTGCGGCTGGTCTGCTCAAATTAGCGGGTTGGAATAAAGATCAGGTACTGCTGGACCCCATGTGTGGTGGTGGTACCATTTTGATCGAAGCGGCTCAAATGGCCAGACGCGTGGCTCCAGGCCTGGGCCGGAGTTTTGCTTTTCAGAAATTTCAAGGATTTGACCCTCAACTGTGGGATAAGATTTGTCGAGCGAGCATTGCCAAGCAGTCTTCAACCGTTCCTCTCTCGATCTTTGGATCAGATCGAAATGAGACAGCCTTACAGATCGCCGATGCCAATTGTCGTAATTTGAATTTGTCAGAGACGATTACCTTACAGCACGCCGATGTTCTCACCCTTCACCCTCCTCGAGAAGTGGGCACCCTCATCACCAATCCACCATATGGTATTCGTCTCGGTGAGTATGCTGAATTGGCCAAATTTTACCCGCTATTTGGGGACGTACTGAAGAAGCAATATTCGGGTTGGTCTGCCCATATTTTCACTTCAGATCGACGAGTCCCTAAAATGATTCGCCTATTGCCCACGCGGAAAACCCCATTATT
>JBMYWX010000092.1:0-11254 GCA_049607825.1 Nitrospirales bacterium | reverse complement strand
GTTGCAGTCTGTTTTTGGTGTGCAATATGACCAGCGAAATGCGCTCGTGATTAGTTTGGCAATGGGGTTTGCGGTGATCCCAATCATCTTCAGTATTTCTGAAGACTCAATTTCAAACGTCCCCAAGCATCTTATTGCTGGGTCCTTGGCGATGGGAGCGACACAATGGCAAACCTTGACGAGGTTGGTATTGATCTCCGCTAGCCCTGGAATTTTTTCAGCCCTGATGATTGGATTCGGTCGAGCTGTTGGGGAAACCATGATTGTGTTGATGGCCACTGGCAATACTCCCATATTGGATTGGAGTGTCTTTAACGGGTTTCGCACGATGTCTGCCAATATTGCCGTTGAGATGCCGGAAGCGCCGCATGGTGGGACCCTCTACCGTGTCTTATTTCTCTCTGGACTTCTACTTTTTGCATTCACGTTTTTTATAAATACGATCGCTGAGGTTGTCCGTCAGCGATTACGAACGAAATATAGTCAATACTGAATTGACTCGTCACTCGTGAAACGTATCTCGTATTTCGCAAGAGGTGAAGAGAGTTTTACGAGAGATTGGGAATGTGAAATGATATTTGAAGAATTTGTTTATGCTTTGAACCCTATGACTCATCAGTCAACTTCATGATGACACTTTCAATGAGGAAGTTTCTTGATTCGGGTACGTTGTTCGTGTGGCTATGCGGAGGCGGATTAGCGCTTTCATTATTGATGATTGTTGGTTTGATGTCCCTCATTATGGTCAATGGGTTAGGCTACTTTTGGCCCAAAGATCTCGAACAGTTCACATTAAAAGATGGCACGTCCGTATTAGGAGAAGTGACAGGCCAGGAAGTCATTCACAATTCTGTGAATGTAGAGTATCCAGAAGGGAAAGGCCGTATTCAGCTCAAAGTGGCCAATCGAGACTTGTATGGGCTTGACTTCCGATGGGTTGATGAAGAACAAATTCAATCTCGAACTAAGCCCAAGGATGTTGTTTTTCTTGAACGGAGAGAATGGGGAAACTTTTTCGGTCGTCTTCATGTCATTAAACAGGGGGATGTTGTTGTGACCTCGGAGAATCAGGCCATAGTGGGTGCTCTTCTCCCATTAGTCGAGCATGTGAATGGTATTCATGATGAAATTCGGCATCTTGAGAAAGATGTTATCGGACTGATTAATTATCAAATGGAAGAATATCGTTTGAAGTTTAAATCGTTAACGACAGGCGAAGAGAAGAGCTCTTTGCAAGCGACTGAACTAAAGCAGCAATTAGAGACCTTGCAAATCGAATATGAAGAACAGGCAAATATTCTTCGTGCTCTTTATGAGAAGTTAGGGGAGTATACGGTCGTCCTAAAAGATGTGAATGGAAAACAAAAGGACTTAGCTGTTGGAGAAATCGTGCGAGTTCTTCAACCGAATGACATGAGTGTGTTCTTAAAGATGTGGACGTACATAGGGAATGTATGGACTGTCGTGAGTGAGGAACCACGAGAAGCTAATACTGAAGGGGGGATTTTCCCTGCGATCTTTGGCACCGTTTTAATGGTTGTGATCATGAGTATTGCAGTTGTTCCGTTTGGGGTGCTTGCTGCGATCTATTTGAAGGAATATGCGAAACAAGGGTTCTTGGTAAGAATGGTTCGTATTGCCGTAAATAATCTTGCTGGCGTGCCGTCGATTGTATTTGGTGTATTTGGACTTGGATTTTTTGTGTATGCGGTTGGTGGGTCGATTGATGCGTTGTTTTACCCTGAATCTCTCCCAACTCCAACCTTTGGAACTGGGGGGATTTTATGGGCCTCCTTAACGTTGGCCTTGATGACAGTTCCGGTCGTCATCGTCGCAACGGAAGAGGGCTTGTCAGCCGTGCCGCGTGAGTATCGAGAAGGCTCGTTGGCCTTAGGTGCAACAAAATTAGAATCGCTCTGGAAGGTTGTCATTCCTTGTGCCATGCCCGGAATTTTAACTGGCCTCATTTTAGCCATTTCACGTGCGACTGGAGAGGTTGCTCCACTAATGTTGACGGGAGTTGTCAAATTGGCTCCTTCGTTACCCTTGGATAATTATTTTCCTTTTCTTCATCTTGATCGAAAGTTTATGCATCTCGGATTTCATATTTATGATGTAGGTTTTCAATCCCCCAATGTTGAAGCAGCGAAGCCAATGGTATATGTGACCACCTTAATTCTTGTTGCAGTGGTGGTATTGTTGAATATGGCAGCGATTAGTATTAGAAATCGGATGCGAAGGAAATATGCTGGATCGACTGTCTAAATCAGGTACAATCATGAAAACAAAAACTCTCTTGCCTGTTAGCAGCCAACCTCAATCTCTCTTAAAGGATCAAGTGCTGAAGGGGAGTCACCGTACGATGGTCAATGATGTCGCAGATAAGCCGGAAAATACCCTTGCCAATAGTCGCACGAAAATCGATATACGGCAGATGAATTTTTACTATGGAGAAACTCAAGCCTTATTTAAGGTCAATTTAACGATTCCTGAGAATCGCGTTACGGCCTTTATCGGTCCTTCAGGCTGTGGGAAGTCTACGTTACTTCGTTGTCTGAATCGACTCAATGACCTTGTCGTTGGTGCGCGTGTTGAAGGAACGGTACTGATTGATGAGGAAGACATTTACCAACCCGAAGTAGATGTGACTGATCTCAGGACTCGAGTGGGTATGGTGTTTCAAAAAGTGAATCCATTTCCTAAGTCCATTTATCAAAATGTAGCGTATGGTCCAATGTTACAAAAAGTGAAAAAGCGGTCAATTCTTGATGAAATTGTGGAATCAAGTCTACAAGGAGCGGGATTATGGGATGAGGTCAAGGATCGACTCCATTCCAGCGCACTTGGTATTTCAGGAGGTCAGCAACAGCGGCTCTGTATTGCGCGTGCGTTGGCGGTCAATCCAGATGTTCTCTTAATGGATGAGCCCTGTTCTGCGTTGGATCCCATTTCGACTGGGAAGATAGAAGAATTACTACATGCACTGAAAGAGCGATTGACGATTGTGATTGTGACGCATAATATGCAGCAGGCGGCTCGTGTGTCCGATTATACTGGGTTCTTTTTATTAGGTGAGCTGATTGAATACGATGATACAAAACACATATTTACCAATCCTAACGATCGTCGTACAGAAGATTATGTAACTGGTCGTTTCGGTTAATGTTCATCATCCCCATGATGATAGGGTCTTGAAAAAAGAACGGTATTTCAACTCATCAATTCGTGTATCACGGGAGATTCTGTGCAACGTCATTTTGATGAAGAATTAGTCGAGCTTAAGCAAAAAATATTACGAATGGGTGCTCTTGTTGAAGAGCAGATTCAGCAAGCGACTAAAGCACTTGTTGAACGAGATGTCATACGTGCACAGCAAGTGATTGACAATGACCGGAAAGTCAATACTATAGATGTTGAAGTTGACGAGGCGTGCCTTGAACTGTTGGCCTTGTATCAACCGGCTGCTCGTGACCTTCGATTTATTACAACCGCTATGAAGATTTCTACTGACTTAGAGCGGATGAGTGATTTGGCTGAGAATATTTGCGAGCGAACGATCGAACTGAATGATGAGCCACAATTGAAACCCTATATTGATATTCCGGCAATGGCTGATAAAGCCTTGGGAATGGTTAGAGAAGCGTTAGATGCCTTTGTTCGAGGTGACTCCAGCTTAGCTCGAAAGGTTCTTGATGATGACGATGAAATTGATGAACTGAATGAACAACTCTTTCGTGAACTCCTTTCTTATATGATCGAAAATCCCCAAACCATCGCACGTGCGATTCGATTATCGTTTATCTCAAAATATATCGAACGGATAGCTGATCATGCGACCAATATCGCAGAACTTGTCGTCTATCTTGTTGAAGGAAAGATTATCCGCCATACTCTTCCTACTCAGTCCTAAATCTTTCACGCTATTGGGTTTTTACTCAAACCGTTTTCGTACAATTGTCGAACCAGAATTTCCTGTTCGAGTAAAACTATTTTTTCATTATAAAACGTATAGTCAAGAGTTTGGTTGCGTGACGTGGATGAGGAGGCGGGCGCAATCTTGCTGAAGCGTTAGGTCGTTTCCGCTAGGAATCTCAGTCCTAGGCTAAATTTGTTTTGCCACAGTACTTCCCCGCGATAGGTATTACCGAAATATTCAGAATCTTGAATTTTGAGATCTAATCTCTGACCTATTCTGTTTCGTAGATCTGACATCTGTAGCTTGGCCCCACCATGTTGTGAAAAGTCGATAATACGGCAGTCTTCGGTGATTTGATTCAATACGACTTGGCCATTGGCATTGAGGTGTTTTCTAAATTGGCGGCGTTTTCGATAGTATTTTTCCCGAAACACTGAGAGCTTATTAATTGCTGGAGAAAGATTGCTGGGTTGATAGCAATTCCCTTTTTCTGAAATTTCGCATGCCACGTATTTTTGAAAAGCACTTTCATGGATCATTTCATTGACGGATTGATGATCCTGAGCGAAGTACCTTTGTTTGGCATTCTTTAAGGCGGGAGAAGTATTGGGTGTTTTTGCAAGAAGTTTTTCAATCTTCGGTCGATTCCCAATAACGCGTTGGTGAGGAAATACCCCGAGAGGGATTAACCCTTTGTAAAAGAAGCTCAAAGAGTTTTCAGGCTTACTAGTCTCTCGATTAATGCACTGCTGAATTTCAACTCGAAAATTCGACGGAAAATGTAACCCGCAGTCAATTGCCCGATTAACCATCCATAGCAGTGCTTCGTTTGACAGCGTCGTGTCATACGCTCCGCCTCCGACGTCAGAGTGTGACCCTGGAAACCAGACTTGGCACACATCTTTTGTAGAAGAAGGTTTCTCTGGCTTGTGTTCCAACTTGGACCACAAGTTTGGTTTAAATGGACCTCGGCGTTCGTCGATGGCTAACGCGTGATAGCCGTATTCAATATGGCTTCCAATTTCCGTATTGAAGAAGCCAACCCATTTTCTCGTTAATGGCCTAATATATGGAAGGGGGAGTCCCAGAGCTCCCACCGTATCCCAAACCCCGAGAAACTTAATCTTTATCTGTCGCGTATGGTGATTAGCAATGAACTCATCATAAAATGATAACTGCATTCTCTTCTTGGGGTGCGTGTTATAGTAGCGGAAGGCCGTAGGCAACTTATGAAGATCTTTTGTATAAAGTAAGCCAACCGCACCAATCATGCCAGCTAAGGCCCTGACTGAATAGGCTCCACGACTGAATCCAAAGAAATATAGCTCATCTCCTTCAACGTAATTATGACAGACAAATCGGTATGCCTTGATGATGCGTGAGGAGAGACCATACCCGGTTGCTCCGCCCACGATTCGATGTCCCAGTCCACCATCTGTCCCAACGCCGGAATCGTAATAGATCACCTGATGTCCTCCATCGTTGTCGGTGGGGGATATGGCTCTGGCAATACGAAGCACGTTCGTTGGTCGATACCGTTTCGGTCTTAGGACAACCTCAGGTTTATTCCATGTGCCATCACAACAGACAATTATTTTCTTTGGTGTGTAAGTGTCTGGATTCATGTAATGAGAGTTATGGTTTGCTCAAAAGTTTCCCTGAGAAATATTCTCATCAAAAAACTGGCGTATGCTGTCTATATAGGGAAAATGAAAACGAGATTCTAAGAGGAACCTACCATTATTGGAGAATTTCTTCTATAGGCTATACTCATAAGCATATCATGAATTTTGTATATGACTACTCATTTACGAAAAGTTACTTGAATGAGGATGGAATAAACGAACCTATTGGCATTGAAAAACAATGTCGAGGGAAGAAATCTGTACGGAGTTCTATGCTAGGTTGCGGTTACAGTCAAGATTTACTGGATTCTCGTATCGAACGATCTTTCCAATACTTCAGAAGCCAGTCTTGAGAATTGAAGGCGTCGTCGTCGGATTGAGGGGAAAGGCGTGTGTAGGTGCCAGCTGATGTGAGCTGACGGGCTGTGACATTATCACGGAGATGGATCCGGAGCGCATTCTGAATGAGGAGATCTTTGAGTGACTGACGTTCTATGGGAAATAAGACTTCAACGCGACCATCAAGGTTTCTGCCCATGAGGTCAGCGCTGCCTAGGAAGAGTTCATCTTCTCCGCCATTGTAAAAATAATACAGACGAGAATGTTCTAAAAATCTTCCGACAATAGAGGTGACCGTAATTGTCTCACTCACGTCTGGTATGCCTGGACGTAATCCGCAAACCCCTCGAATGATGAGATCAATCTTCACTCCAGCTTGTGATGCACGATACAACGCGCGAATACAGTCTTGATCAACCAACGCATTCATTTTAAATGCGAGGTAGCCATCGCCATGCTGTTGATGTCGATCAATCTCGCGGTCAATCCGGCGTAGTATTTCATTCCGCATGGCATGAGGCGCAACGAGTAACTTGCTGTATGATTCTTTGCGGGAATATCCAGTCAAGGCATTAAACAAGTCAGAAATATCTGCACCGATGATCGCATCACTGGTGAAGAAGCTAAAGTCAGTATAGAACCGACTCGTAATGGGGTTATAATTTCCTGTGCCGAGGTGGAGATATCGTCGAATTTTATCTTCGTCCTTGCGCACCACCATGCAGAGCTTGGCATGTGTCTTTAAGCCACGCACTCCATAAACCACATGCACGCCTTCATCTTCTAATTTTCTTGCCCACTCAATGTTATTTTCTTCGTCAAAACGAGCTTGTAATTCAAAGAGTACAGCCACTTGTTTGCCATTTTGGCGAGCCTCCATGAGCGCTTCGACAATCGAAGAGTTAGATCCAACACGGTAGAGGGTCTGTTTGATGGCGAGGACATTCGGATCGTTGGCAGCTTCACGGACAAAGTCAACGACTGGAAGAAAGTTGTCATACGGGTGAAAGAGTAAATGGTCTTCTTGCCGAATAGCTGAAAACATGGTCTCTCGATTGGCTAAACGCTCTGGAATGCTATGCATATAGGGGGGGAACTTGAGGTCAGGATTATCAATTTGGAGTAATTCCATCAGACAAGACAATCCGAGGGGGAATTTATAGGTGAACACTTGATAGGGGGCAAGATTGAGATTCCTGACGAGAATGTCTCGAATATGGTCAGGAGTATGTTGATCCAATTCCATGCGCACCACTGATCCAAAATGACGGAGGTCAACCTGTTCTTCAATCGTTGAGAGTAAGTCTGCAGCTTCGTCTTCTTCTATTGCCAAATCTGCATCACGCGTAATGCGGAATGGGTATGAGGCTTGAATGGTCAGACCTGGAAACAGAAGGTCGAGATTCGCGGTGATGATATCTTCCAGCCAAACAAAGTGCTGATTGACTTGAGTGGGAGGACCTTCGTGTTTTTTATGTATTGATGGGAGCGTATTCTCGGGAATGAGAATCAGACGTGGAAAATTGTTTGGAACTTTGACTCTCGCGAAACATTCTCCCCGTTCCGGATCATGGGCCACGACGGCTAAGTTCAATGTGAGGTTCGAAATATGTGGAAAGGGGTGTGACGGGTCAAACGCTAACGGTGTGAGGGCTGGGAATATCTCTTGAGAAAAGTATTCACGTAAGGTTTCACGTTGGGCTGAAGAGAGTTGACTGTAGGTGAAGAGGCGAATGTTGGCGTCGTGAAGTTTGTCAAAGAGATCTTTTTCCCAACATTTGGTGACTCGCAATAATTGTCCAAGTAATTTTTGTCGGACAGCACTTAACTGATCAGAAGGGGCCATCCCATCCGGTGCACTTTCCAGGACTCCGCTGGTGACTTGTTCGCGGAGACCAGAAATACGGACCATAAAGAATTCGTCTAAATTACTAAAGAAAATAGCGAGGAACTTGGCCCGTTCTAATATGGGCTGACGTTGGTCTTCAGCTTCCTCAAGTACTCGACTGTTAAACTCTAACCAACTTAACTCTCGGTTGAGATAGAGCTTGGGATCATGGAGGTCAATGTCTGGCATGGTACGTTACAATACTCGATCACGTAAGGTGCTAGCTTACGATGCGGTGGTCAAGAGGGCTGGTCAACTGACTCTACACATAAATTATGTCCTGCTTTTCCTCGTTTGTCGAATCATTCTTAGTGTCTGAGGCAAGAACTTGTAGATTGCCATCAAGGAAATTGTTAACCTTATTATATACCTATCGGTCAAAAGTGTGAAATGTAAGAGGTATCATCACGTTGTACGATTATTGTAAGAATCTGTCTAGAAATGATCGAAAAAGGATTGTGCCAATGAAACTGATCCATTCTTAGACCCCCTACTAGGTGTCTGTGTTCAGTATCAACAACTTCGAGCTTAGTGAAATTTTTATGATGAAAATAATGGTCTTCAAATCTTTCTTAGTCTTTATGCCTCTACTATTGTTGTCGTGTTCACTGGAAGTGAAAGATGTAGTGAAGCATGACTCGCTTGGATTTATCCCACTTTCCCAATCTGCCACAACGGGAAGCTTGCCGCCATGTGCTCCTGTCGCATTACCTGAGGGATATGCGCAATCTATTCTAATTCAAGAATGGTCTCAGTGTTCAGACGCAAGAGTGACTCTTGATGCCGTTGCAGAAATGAGTGATCGAACGGATATGAATACGATGAACGAAACAGAGGCGATGCCCGGGCGATATCTCTATCGAACTCACGAGACGAATGAAGGGCGAGCAGCAATTTCAGTCATTGATCGAGAGACGGGCCAAACGGCCATACATACGGGAGAGGCATTTGGTGGGTGGAATAGCTTTGATGGAATCGAATGGACCCCATGGGGAACTCTCTTGGCGGCGGAAGAGGCTGGCGCCTATGGCCGGCTCTTTGAATGCCAGGCTACTGGGCTACATTTGACTTGTCAGGATCGTCCTGCTGTAGGGAGGATGTCTCATGAAGGAATTGCCGTCGCATCGGATGGCGCGGTCTATGTTGGGGACGAACTTGATGGAGGATCGATTTTCAAATTCGTTCCTGAGAACTATGGTGATCTTTCATCCGGTCAGTTGTTTGCCCTCAATATAATTAATGGAGGTAAGACAGTGTGTTCTGGTGAGACAGGGATTGGTTTCACGCCAACGGGAGCAGCGGAATGGGTTGCACTTACGACTGGACGTAATGATGTCGTGACCGATCCTGCAACCAATGCACGGGCTGCTGCAAAGGAAGCAGGAGTCACAAGGTTCTGTCGACCTGAGGATGCAGAGATTATTGATGGAAATTTATATGTTGCCACCACGACAACGAGAACGGTCTTTCAAATTTCGATAATGAATGAGAGGCCATTCGTAACCGAGTATGCAGGCATTAACACCAATATCAACAATGAAAGTGATGTGCCAAATTACGGTCTCTTTAGTCCAGATAATTTGGCATCTGATCGTGCGGGGAATCTTTACATTACTGAAGATAATGCTGGGAAGAGTGATATTTGGATGGCGACTCCAGACAAGGATCAGGACGGAATGGCTGACTCAGTGGTGTTGTTTGCAACGCTGACGACAAAGGGCGCAGAAGCCTCAGGTATCTATTTTCCTCCATCAGCACCGAGGATCATGTTTCTAAATGTTCAGCATGCGGAGAATAGGAATGACATGACGTTGATGATTTCTCCGATTCACGACTAGGGTCTCAAGCGAATAAAGGGTGGGATGTCCGCGTCGATTTTCTATCTTCTTAAGTGAAATCGTGCAAGCTCATACATTGACGTACATTTAAAAATTGATCCGAAGTGTAAACCCACCGGAATGCGTGATCGTCTTATAGTGACCATTGACTGCAGGGAATGCATGTCCGCTGACGCGACGCTCATTAAATCGGAGACCAAAATACATGAGATCAATGCCCATTCCTTTCCTGCTCAGAAAGCCAGGCTCGTCTGATTGACAGTGAATTATCCATAAGAACTGTCCTTGCCCATCACAAAAGAAGCCAACTCCCGTTGCAAATCCGTACACCACGCCGTCCGCAAAAGCGGGATTAAAGTTTTGATCCGGAATCGGGCTTTCAGAACGATTGCCGCCAATCCGGAAAGCATAGTCCCAGTCGGGATGGTTCGTGGTTCCGAGTACCCGATATTCCGTTCCCGCGTAGACGGTTACGGCATCGCTCCACTGCTGTGGATTCGATATCGTGGCACCGTTAGACAGGGAGACATCAAAGTCGCGTATGGATGACCATCGCACCAGATCAACATCCACCTCTACCTTCCATTCTCGTTCGTCATTGCGAAGTGGCCAGACGGCCAGGGCCAGTTCATAACTTTCTGGAAAACGTAAGGATGTTTTCGCATTGGCAACGACTGCCCCATTCGCGAGGAGTTTTCCTTTTAATGGCAGCACGGCTTGGCTTCGCCAAATAAACCCAAGGTTCACCATAGGCTGATCGTTGTTATGACGAAGAAGAGTCACCAGAAGACTGGCATTCATGCCAGTAGTGGTGCCTTTACCATTCAATTCCAATTCATCTCCAGCTGTCGTTCCCGGAATATTCCCAAGTGCAATAGATTGTTGCTCTTGATGTCCTTCTCCAAGAAAGCTGGCAAATGTAAAGATGTCTGCTCCGACACCAATCGATAGATAGTCCGTGATCTGTATCCCGATCGTGGGCTTCAGCGCAAGGAGAGGAAGCTGCCCTCGTGTGATTGCGCCAGCAAACGGGCCATCTTTAGGATACTCATTGGCAAAGCCATAGAGATTGAGTAAGCCAAATCCTAGTGTGAATGGTTCCAAGAACCCAATGTCCGTATCAGCCAAGTTGGCGGTGAGGAAGAATTGCCCAGGAGGAGGGAGGCCTACAACTCCACCGATGTCATTTTGGATTTTTTGTCCTGTGTTGCTCCGAAAGGTAGTGCTGGGACGAATGAATTGCACGCCAAAGGAATGTTGGATTCCTTGTAGTTGCGTCATCCCAGCAGGGTTGTAGAACACCGCAGAAGGATTATCGGCTTGGGCGCGAAATGCATTACCTTGTCCCATGGCAGCAGAATCGTGAAACGGGTTCCGAAACCCGTCGGCAAAGACGAGCGAGGATGGTACGAAACACAACAACAAGATGAGAGTGGCGCCAACACGTGTATGAGCCATAATTGATTCCATCTCTAAAAATAATAGTATGAATGTGAATGTAGAGGATTAAAGATAAAACTTAAGAAAAAAAGACTCTAGTTGTTTGCGATAGGGGGTATGCAAACAGTGTAAAAGTATAGAGAGCTTGTGCCTATTCCGCAATCACAAAAAGCCTATTGCTACTTAAGCACATTAATGGCACCATGCC
>JBMYWX010000091.1:0-11273 GCA_049607825.1 Nitrospirales bacterium | reverse complement strand
AACCTAGGCTACCTATCTGAGTAGCAGAAATTCCCAACGCTGAGTCCTACCGAGGCATCACAGGAAAGCCTTCCATCTGTGGACCACCCGAAACTCCTCCAGAAACAATAAAGGCCATCACATCTGAGCTATCAGCATCCAATGGCCGTACCTGGTCTTTGGGAAAAACCAAGAGATTCCCTGCAAAGTTATAGGATTGTGGAAAATATACCGCCACGTGGTCTAGTAGACCTAAAAACTCCATATTACTCCTGGTCACAAATCCCACGGCTTCAGCATGCCCATTCGGAGTGAGGGTCACCATCACAGGCTGATCAAAGCGCTTTTTCTCACCCATGAAGGCAGCAATGAGATCTTTGATTGATGTATAGAGGAGCTTCACAAATGGTGCTTTTGTAAGCATCCGTTCAACAAAATCAAAGATTTTTTGCACAAACACATTTGAGGCAAACCGCCCGGTCAAGGCAATCAACCCAATCGTGACAAAAAATCCGACCCCTGGAATCGGAATATTCAGCCATCCATCAATCTTTTCAAAGACAAAGAACGCAACAGAGATAGTCACCACCACAGGAACCAAAATGAGGAGTCCTTCAAAGAAATTCCTCGCTAAATCGTTCATTGTGATATTTTTCCAAAACGCTGGTCTATCCCATTTCATAAATAGTTATCCTCCACACGTGAATGATTAGAGCAAGATTCTTTGAGTAGCTGATTAAGACGGACATTCAACCCCATATAGTCAAGCAGAATCTGGTCACTATATGACTCTAACGAACGAATCTAGGTGATACAAGCTGCAATTCACCTAGGATATATCATTTCAACCCCGGAGGTTACAGACAAGGAAGTGATGCGATACAATAAGAAGCTCAAGATAAAATCTGTAATCATGTACAGTTAGACGAAGGGAACCGATTATGGCCACGAGCGAAGCAAGTCCAGGACAATCATCATCTCAATCCAGCAATGCACCAGCTGAAACAGAAATTCTGAATGTGGTTGTCCAACGCGAAGGACAAAAGGTCAGCGCCAAGTGGGGACTTCACCCCAACTTGAAAGAAGAACTGAAACCCGAAGAATGGAAAGAGCTCACAGAAATCATGGGGAAAGTCACGAGCATCATCGGAGACCGATTCTCTCAAGTTTTAGGTGAAGCAGAAGAAGGGAAAGCGGGAAACGCGTAAATTAGAAGCGTCACGGGTATCTCATCGTTCGCATTTCGTGCTAACCATTTCAGGTAGAACTTCAGAAGAAAAAAACACCTTGGCACTTCGCAATGAGCACTACAAGAAGACTGATTTAACTGCCTCGTATCAACCTTAATATTCCCCGCCCCCTTGCTTTTGTTTTGTGTGCTTCAGGATTCTGGGCAATGTCCTTGGTATTTTCTTTACCTTTCGATTGCCCAAAACCTATCATAGTGTGAACAAGGTCCATTTGCTTCGCGTACACTACATCCAAGGTTTTGTATTGTTTCAACATTCCTCACGGAGTATTTCACGTTCATCATTGCATTTCTGCGTTTTTGGCACATCGAATGCCCGCGTGGCCATAGAGATTCGTCGGATTCACACGGAAGCGATCTGCTGAACGAAGATTCCTTGCCTTATTGGACCAAGAACCACCCCGCAAAATATTGTGATCGCCAGTTGATGGACCTTTAGGGTTCTTCTCAGAACTTTTTGAATAGTAGTCATTTGTATACCAATCGTTGACCCATTCCCACACATTGCCTGCCATGTCGTACACGCCGTATGGGCTTTTACCTTTCTCATAGGAGCCAACGGCTTTTAACTTGTCTGCATATAAGGCTTGAGAGTCCCACTTTTGTCCAAAGTTCGCTCGATCTAAATTCGGTAAACTCTTTCCCCATGGATACGTCCGATGATCTGTCCCTCTGGCCGCTTTCTCCCACTCTGCTTCAGTCGGCAACCGCTTGCCTCCCCACGTGCAATAGGCCTGTGCATCATTCCAGGACACGCCAATCACTGGTTTTTGCCCATCTCTAGAAAGACGCACTTGCTCCCAATACCGCGGTTTGCCATGACGAGTAGCCTGCATGAACGTGTGATAGCGAGCAGTCGTGACTTCATATTGATCGATATAGTACGCATCCAAATAGACTTCATGCGAAGGTCGCTCATCATGCTGCGCTTCTTTGTCACCATTTCCACCACCCATCGTAAATTTCCCTGCTGGGATAAGCACCATCGATGCGTCATTCTGCTTCACGACTTCTTTCTCTACCTTTTTCTCTATCTGACGTACTGAATCCTTTTTCTCAAGCTTCTTAAGATATTGACTCACTTGATCCTGATAGGGATTCTCTTTCGAAAAGTCTTTCTGAAATTTCTTGAGCGCCGACAGTTTTTTCTCGTTTGAAAACCCCGCCCCAGGCGCACTGACAAATGCTTGAACGGCCTTCCACGCTCGTTCGAGTTTCTTGCGATATTCCGCCTGCTGCGCGAGTGCTTCGTAGGGTCCCAAATCAACTTGCGGAGTGTTGGCGCTCTGAAATGGTATTCTCTCTGGGAAATCCACTAACCGAAAAACAAACTGCCCTCCTTCATCACCTGCCCCTTTTAACGGTTCACTGCGAGGGGTTTGTTGTGCGTTGTTCGCCACTAACGGGGCCAAACGATCATGGATTCGGCTGGGGACCAAATAGGGCATCGTGTTATCTTTCAGGATCTTCAAGAAGAAATAGGCAAACGGGCTATGCCCATCTTTTCCTTGGTCAGCTACGGGTTCATTCGCCCCTGAGGTTAACCCCCACCGAGAAGGAGTTTCATACAATTTTGAAAACCACCGATCGGTTATTGGAGGTAACGCACGCGTTCCAAACAGTGTCCCGCTAAAGCATGAATCTGCCACGAGATACACATGTCTGGCTTGCATGCCTTTGACATAGTCCAAAATCGTGACATTCGTAATAAAGGTTCCAGGATTCTTGGGATTCGCTTCTGATGGAACCCACCACCCCAAACGTCCTGATGTATCATACTGTCCATGGCCGGCATAGTAGATGAAGACACTGTCATCCTTGCCAGCTTGCCGCCCCATTTCAAATAAGGCTTGTTCAATATTACTTCGTGTTGCTTTGGTGTTAAGTAGAGTCCTAATCCGTTCCTTTTCAAAGCCATACCGAGCTTTCAGTACGTCACGCACAGCCGTGGCATCTTTGACGGCACTGTGTAAATTCGGCGCATGTTGATATTCGTTAATCCCAATGATAAGCGCCCAATATTGACCGGTGATTGGAAGTCTCTCTTCCATCGAGGCAGGTGAGACCCTGAGACCTCGCTCCTCCTGTGCATGCGAGGCGGCAGCAAGACCTACGACGCTGAAAAGTCCAAAGGACAAGATAAGGCTTATCCATTTCCCTAATCTCATAGTCCTTCTCCGCTATCTTTTGATAGCTTCACATACATGAAGGTTGTGTTGATGGTTCACATGAATGGGGTGTAGATAAGTAGTCTACCGTGGAAATTGAAATGAAGCTAGAGCAGCCTACAAGTGATAAATGCAAAATCACGAATGCGAAGTGTCGAGAACAGTGTGAAATGCGGAATGATGAGGGCTAAATGATAAATACGGAATGATAAATGAGGAGTTTTACAAACTGAAAAGGAATACTGAACTAGCGAATGATTTACAGCGCAAACTTTTTCGTCTTCACAGTCAAGCCTGATTTGATAATTTCTCGCTCCTTCTTAATTCTTCTTCACTTATCACTTAGTATTTCCAGATCCGGATTGAGATTCAACATGTATCACTCAGCACTCGGTATTTCGCACTAATTATTCATCACTCAGCATTTCACGTTCATCATGGCTTTTCTGCGTTTTTCGCACAGCGGACACCATGTGCGGCATTCGACGTTGTTGGGGCATTGTAGATTCGCACTCCTGTACCAAGGTAAGTGGGGGGCGTAGACCAGCTTCCTCCACGAAGAACTTTGAAATGACCGGAGAGTGGTCCCTTAGGATTCTTTCTTGGACTCTGAACATAGTAATCACTCGCATACCAATCAGCCACCCACTCAGACACATTCCCAATCATGTCATACAGACCCCACGTATTTGGGGTGAACGTCCCGACTGGTGCAGTGCGCACGTGGTGATCGTCATATTGTTCGAGGATTGGCCATGGGCGATTCGAGAATTCCCGCTTGTGAGTCTGATCGGCCACATTTCCCACCGCTCGCGACCCTGATTGATTGTTGCCCCACCACATATTCACCGCTGAATTGGCACGCGCCGCATATTCCCATTCGGCTTCTGTTGGTAGACGTTTTCCCACCCATTCACAATAGGTCTTCGCATCTTTCCATGAGAGTGAGACTACTGGATGACTTCCTCGTCGCGAGGCAAAGACGCTGTCCTGACCTTCAGGCTTTCGCCACCAGGCTCCCGACACTTCCGTCCATTGCTCATCCTCTACATAGGCCCATGCTTTACCTTCGATCTCAGCAATCGTCTTATATTGACGGGATTTGATGAATTTTCGAAACTGTCGATTCGTGACTTCGTATGTATCCAAGTAAAAGGCGTCTAACGAAACCGTATGTTGAGGGTATTCATCGGCACTCCCATGTTTATCTGTCGACCCCATTTCAAACACACCCGCGGGAATGGCCACCATTCCATGAGGTGTTGAATGCGGAGCTGAAGTCGAGCGACCAGAATCGTCAGCCCAAGTTTCGGCATTATTGAGGATAAAGAAAGCCAGCAACACGAACAACCCAAGCACCATTTTAGACCTTGAACTCATCATGTTTTTGAGAAATTCGTTACATGAATCCATTGCAGGAAACGGTCAGCAAACACCGAAGACCACATTTGTTCCATCCTATCATAGAGGGCCTCATTTCGTTCTAGACAAAAATGTTCTCCTATCAAGACTGTGCTTCCTTTCTCCGATACTGTAACGAATACCCTTAAGTTCTTGAATATTACATGACGTTATGAGCGGAATAAGCCTACTCTCTTCACACTCCCCATCACGACGCACCCGTGTCATGTTGCCTATCCTCCTGTGTGCCATGGCTGTCATTGTCGTGTGTACGTGGGTCATGTTTTCCATGAAGAATCACAACATTGAACAAGTCGGCATGGATAAGGCTAAGGCCTTGGCTGATCAAGTGAAGTCGTTACGGACATTTTATACCGCTCATGTGGTAACTCGGGCCAAGAATGCCGGCATGCAGATTAATTATGACTGGCTGCAACACGATGGGACACTCCCGCTCCCAGCCACATTCACGAATGTCTTAGGAAAAGCCATTGAAAAAGAAAATCCTGGCACACGGATTCGTCTATTTAGTCGGTTCCCCTTTCCTCACCGAGAAGCCACAGAATCCTACGATTCATTCGAACAGGCTGCATTGACGACAGTAGAACGTGAACCGACAACACCATTCTATCGCTTTGAAATGGTCGATGGGCGATACTCCATTCGATATGCCGTGGCAGATATCATGCGTGACGCCTGTGTGGACTGCCACAATACTCACCCTGAAACACCAAAGAACGATTGGAAGGTGGGAGATGTACGAGGCATCATCGAAGTGACTTCGACAGTTGACGCTATTACCTCGGACTTTCAAGCGGGAACGATGTGGCTCCTGTTCATTGTTGCGGCTGGTCTTGCCCTGGTCGTGACTGTGAGTCGCATCGCATTCAAAAGACCCATCCAAGAAGTCGTTCACGTCCTCTCCTCAACCTCCACGCAAATTGCCTCAACGGTTGCAGAACAGGATCGCATGGCTTCATTGCAATCTGGATCCGTACAAGACACGACCCTCATCATGGAAGAATTAAAAACTTCATCGATGAAAGTTGCGGAACAATCTGAAACAGCAGCGTCAGGAGCCCAAACGGCTTCGGCTCTTGTGGAACGAGGCGCCCTTGCCATTCAAGATATCATGAAAAGTATGAACGACGTCCAACACAAAGTCGAAACGATTGCGAGTCAGATCGAACAATTGCATGAACAAAGCGGACAAATTGAAAGTATCGTAAAGCTTGTCACTGACTTGGTGAGTCAGACTAATCAATTGTCTTTGAATGCCGCAATCGAGGCCGTGCGAGCTGGAGAACATGGTAAAGAATTTGCTGTTGTCGCAGATGGGATTAGAAGGTTAGCCGACCAAAGCAACGCCTCTGCTGAAAAAATACAAAGTTTGGTTGGCAAAATCCAGAAGAACACCACTGAAACCGTCCAATCGACGAGAGAAGGGACTTCAACAGTCAAGGCCACGGCCTTACTTGCCCACAGTGCAGCGGAATCGTTCGCTGGGGTACAAACAGCGGTCACCAAAGCGATGGAATGTGCGTTACAAATCTCTCTGGATGTCAAACAACAAGCCAGCGTCATTAAACCCGCAGTCGACGCCATGGAAGCCGTCACAGCTGGAGCCAAAGAAACTGCAACTGGATTACATGAAACAAAACTTGGTATTCAAACGATCAAAGAAACCGCCGATCGGCTGGAAACCATGGTGTAGAAACAGGAACAGAAGTGCCAAATTACTTTGAAGTGCGATAGAAGAAGCTGGCGACAAGGATTTGCTATTGAAAATTCTTCTAGGCGGGAATTATTACTTGAGACTCATCAGTTAACATTCTGCATTCCTCGAATACCATGACTCATTCCGCACCAATCATTGCCACTCGCTCATTCGCCCACCTCCCCCAACAGCTACCTAGAGAGCCACCATCTCAGTAAGTCGTGCTCATTCGGTAGTCACGGCATTGTCCCATAAACTTGAAATTGGCAGACTGGGTGACATGAAGA
Source organism: Nitrospirales bacterium (assembly GCA_049607825.1). GTDB lineage: Bacteria > Nitrospirota > Nitrospiria > Nitrospirales > UBA8639 > JAGQKC01. Next base: position 4,472 of record JBMYWX010000091.1, on the reverse strand, counting down.
CAACAGCCATTAGCTACCAACGTCACCGATTTCCTACTGAAATCATCAGTCATGCCATCTGGCTCTACCATCGCTTCTGTCTCAGTTTCCGCGAGGTCGAAGAGCTGCTCGCTGAGCATGGCATCATCGTGACCTACGAATCGATACGACGCTGGTGCCCGAATTTTGGCACGGCCTATGCCAAGAAGTTAAAGAAACGACAAGGCCAATTAGGCGATACCTGGTATCTAGATAAAGTTGTGATTACGATTCAAGGAGAACACCAGTATCTGTGACGCGCCGTCGACCAAGATGGCAACACCATTGATATTCTTGTACAACGGCGACGCAACAAGAAGGCCGCCGTGCGCTTCTTTTGCCGCTTGATCACAGCTCAAGATGGCGAACCCGGTGGCTCTACACCGATAATCTCCGTAGTTATGATGCAGCACACCGAGAGGTCATGCCGACAGTCGAGACTATCTATGGCGTCTTTGCTAACAATCGCGCGGAAGTGTCGCATCAACCCACGCGACAACAAGAATATCATATGCGCGGCTTTGCTTCATCGAACCAAGCTCAACGGTTTTTGACCTTGTATGGACTGACTCAGAATTTCTTTCGGCTTGGCCGCCACCTCATGCAGGCAGTCAACTATCGACTGTGGCACACACAGTCATTTCAGATTTGGAAGGAATCTGTATGTGCAGAAGCGGGCGAGAGAACTCGTTCCATTGTGCCTGCAGCAGTTAACCTGACAAAACCTTCGTTAAGATGTTGATCGCACAGAGATTTTCTCAGTCCGTAGAACTTTTCGCTTATTTCCGTGAAGACCCCCAATATGCTTGTTTCCCGTGGAAGTCAAACATCGACATCACCCAACATGGAGGGCTATAGAAGCACCCTATTCCACGCTCCCTCAAGACAAGCCATAACATTCTTCCAATGCTAGAATAAGATTATACAATTAATGATTTCGGTGAAGCCCAGGGTGAGAATGCTCCATCAATGAATGATGTCCAACATCTCGCTTTGCGCATTCCTTTCTAGATAAAGGGGAGAGCCTATGCCCACGTTAGCCGATGTCATGATCACCGACCTGAAAACCATTCCTTGCGAAGCTTCGGTATTTGACGCAGCCAGAAAGATGAGGGTAGAGAAGATCGGATCGCTCCTCGTAAAGCGAGCAGGCAAACTATTGCGTGATCAAGAGTCAAAAATCATTGGGTTAGTATCCGAAACAGACATCATTCGAAAAGCCGTGGCAGAAGAAAAAAACTTATATGAGACCCGTGTAGAGTCAATTATTACATCCCCGATGATCACCGTAGGTACCACTTGGCCATTAGAAGAAGCCTACGAAATGATGAAGCAACAAGAAGTTCGCTATCTCTTGGTTTCCGAGTCTGAAAAGATTGTAGGCCTCATTTCCCTACGGGACATACTCGTGAGTTTAAAAGAACCGTAATATTGTCCTTACAATCGCTGAGAGTTTCGCGTTCTCTTAAATAGAAAAACCAGGAATACCGCAGACATATGCAGACAGGATTGACTTTTCGGCAATCATGCTTATCTATAGTTGTGAAATACTGACAATTTTATCATGACTGTGAGACCGTAGGGAGCGCCTTATGAGCGATGAAGACCTGATCATCAGCTTACCCGTCGTACCAGTAAAGCGGACTGTCTTGTTTCCTGAGACACTGGTTCCGTTTACCATTGGCCGAGCTCGATCTATAGCGGCAGTCGAAGCGGCTATGAATAGTGAAGACAAAGCTATCGTGTTTTCAGCTCAACGAGATTTTGAACAAGAAGATCCGACATTTGAGGATCTCTACCAAATCGGAACAAAGGCCCTCATTAAACAAATGGTCAAAACGTCAGAAGGCCATCTCAATATATTAGTTCAGGGCCTTGAGCGAGTCGTGCTCTTAAAGATGGAAGAGAGTGACCCCTACCTCACTGCACGAACTCGTCAGCTAGACTTGCCAACGGACTCAAGCCCTGAGATTGAAGCCTTGCACCGGGCGCTCTTAGATCAGGTAAGCCAGCTCACCGAACTCATGACGAACGAAGGCTTCTCTGAAGTGGTGAATGTCCTGCGTGAAGAGAAACAACCACTGTCCGTCGCCTATCGGTTGGTCCCCCTTCTCAACATGGGCGTCGAACAGCTGCAAGCTTTATTGGAAGAGTCTCAGTTAGCGGAAGTTCTTCGAAAAGTCTATGCGGCCTTGTCCCATGAGCTTCAAATCCTTAAGCTCCGGCATCAAATTGCCAGTCAAGCTCAAGCAGAGATTGGAAAATCTCAACGCGAGTATTTTCTCCGTCAACAACTTAAAGAAATCCAACAAGAGCTCGGTGAGCTTGAAAGTGAATATGAGGAAGGAGATGTTGCCCTCTTAAAAAAACGTATTGAGGAAACAGAGCTCCCTGAAGCAGTGAAGGGAGAGGCTACGCGTGAAGTCAAACGTTTAGCAAAATTGCCACCCACCGCGCCAGACCATCAGGTCATTCGCAGTTATTTGGAGCTAGTCCTTGAACTACCATGGACCCATACTACCGAGGATAGCCTTGAATTGTCTCATGTCCGAACGGTTCTTGATGAAGATCATTATGGCATTCAAGATGTGAAAGAACGCATTCTCGAACATTTAGCTATCCTTAAACTCAACCCTTCAGCCAAAGCCCCGATCATATGTTTGGTTGGTCCTCCAGGCGTTGGAAAAACCAGTTTAGGCCAATCGATTGCCCGTGCCCTTAAGCGCAACTTTGAACGAATCAGCTTAGGTGGGCTTCATGACGAAGCTGAATTGCGTGGCCATCGACGAACATATGTTGGCGCGATGCCTGGTCGCATTATTCAAGCACTCAGGCGTGCAGGGTCAAATAACCCGGTCGTTATGCTGGATGAAGTCGATAAGGTGGGACACGATTTTCGTGGTGACCCGGCTTCAGCGCTTCTTGAAATTTTGGACCCTTCGCAAAACCATACTTTTCGAGATCACTACCTGGATCTACCTTTTGACCTTTCCAAGATTATGTTCATCACTACATCTAATACCTTAGATTCCATATCTCGCCCCTTGTTAGACCGAATGGAAATCATTCGATTGCCAGGTTATAGCCAGCAAGAGAAACTAGAGATTGCCATTCGCTATCTGTGGCCTCGTCAACAGAAAGAAGCGGGGCTCACCAGCGAACAGGTGACCCTCAATGATGAGGTCATCCCTCACATTATCAATCGATACACACGAGAAGCCGGCGTAAGACAACTTGAACAACAGCTTGCGCGATTAACACGAAAGGTAGCCTTACAGCTTGCCGAACGTCAGCCAGATGCTCCCCAAGATCTCATACATATTCATAAACCTGAATTAGAAGATATGCTCGGCATTGAACGCTTCATGCCAGAGGAAGGGCGCAAAGAGTTGCCCATTGGCGTGGCCACAGGACTAGCCTGGACCGAAGCTGGTGGGGACGTGCTGTACGTCGAAAGCACGCTGCTTCCGGGTGGAAGTGACTTGACCATCACCGGTCAAATCGGAGATGTCATGCAAGAATCAGCACGTGCAGCTCGCAGCTATTTGTGGTCCCGAGCTGAGACCATGGGATTAGCTGTTACTTTGTTCAAGCGAAACGGCTTGCATATCCATGTTCCTGAAGGGGCTATTCCCAAGGACGGTCCTTCGGCAGGGGTGACCATGGCTAGTGCATTGGCCTCTTTGTTTTTACGTATTCCAGTTCGACAAGATACCGCAATGACTGGAGAGATCAACCTTAGCGGATTAGTCTTACCCGTTGGTGGGATTAAAGAAAAAGTTCTCGCGGCTCATCGCGTCGGCCTTCGTCGTATACTTTTGCCTAAAGCCAATGAAAAAGACCTCAAAGATGTTCCCGACCAAGTAAAGAATGACGTGAAGGTGGTATTTGTGGAAACAATTGATGAAGTCCTTCGGCAGGTCTTGAAAACCGACGCACCGCTTAAGCTTGCGACCAAGCTCAAGCCGACCAGCAAACGCGTGGCACTTCAACATTAATAAAAAGTTGACTGGAGTTCTGTCGACGGTCAAGGGCGAGAGGTTTGTAGGCGTTGATTCTCTTGGCCTTCCAATATTTCTTCGACCAATACACATCATCTAAATTTGAGAGCATGACCCCACGGCTCTTTGATGCATGAAGGAACTGCCGATCTTCGACAAATATTCCAACATGTCTCGTGACACGGCCAGTTTTAAAAAATACTAAATCTCCAGGAAGTAACTGGCGTTGAGTAATAGGAGAACCAAGATTCGACTGCTCAACAGCAGTCCTTGGCAAGGCTACTCCAAAATTTTCGAGAAAGGTCAGATACACGAACCCTGAACAATCTACGCCGTTCTTGCTCAATCCGCCATAGTCATACCGGACCGCTTTCCATTCCTTCAGTTGCGCATATAACAATCGCTTGACGGCATCAATATTGGAGAGACGAACGCGAGTAGTCGTAGCATGAA
>JBMYWX010000090.1:0-11292 GCA_049607825.1 Nitrospirales bacterium | reverse complement strand
TGCAGATACCTTGGCTGAATATGACCAGCTCGTTGCAGCAAAGGGTCTCATGCCAGAAACCTATCGCAACCTCACGTCACAAATGGATGACTTAGGTTCTAAAGATGCTTCGACTGCATTTCTACAAGGGAAACTTGAGTTTGCGCGAAACTTTGTCGGTGTATGCCGAACGGCGACGGACGAAATGGGACAGGATTTAAAGCTTGCTCCCGTTGAATTGGGTGAGACTCAACCTTTTGATGTTCAATCTCAAGAAACACTAGCTGAGACAACAACACCAGACGCTCCAGTGTTCGACCTACGTGGCGTAATGTGTCCCATGAATTACGTAAAAACTAAGTTGAAAATGGAAATGATGGATGATGGGGACCAACTTGAAGTGTGGTTAGATGCAGGCGACCCGATCAAGAATGTGCCGATGAGTCTTCGCAATGACGGACATAAGGTTTTAATTGAAGAAGCTTTAGATACTGAGAAACAGCATTATAAAATCTTAGTTGAAAAAGTTGAGGATTAAGCTACACGATGACTCAACAAAGAGTTACTCGACCCGATACTGATACACTACAGGGTCTTAACGATAAATTGGAGAACCAAACTCCTCAGGAAATCCTGGCGTATGCGTTTGGCCAATATTCTCCACACATTATTCTAGCCTGCAGCTTTGGCGCAGAAGATGTGGTGTTGGCAGATATGATGTTTCGAAGGCAGCCAAACGCCACTTTATTTTATTTGGATACCGACTTCTTGTTTCCTGAAACCCATCAGGTTCGAGAACAAATCATAACCAAGTATCAACTTAAGGCTGATCAAGTCATTCAAATGAAATCGCGACTCACTCCTGAAGAGCAGGCCCAAAACTATGGAGAGGCTCTATGGGCACAACATCCTGATCAATGCTGCCATCATCGAAAAATTGAACCTCTTGGACGTGTTCTTAAGAATTATTCGGCATGGGTCACAGGCATTCGACGTGATCAATCACCCACGCGCGCCAATGCGAGGATCGTTGAATGGGATGAAAAGTTTCAGTTGGTAAAAGTGAATCCACTTGCAAAATGGACGTGGGAAGCGGTGTGGACCTATATCCATGCCAATGATGTTCCCTACAACATTCTACATGAACAAAATTATCCGAGTATCGGATGCACCTATTGCACAGCGCCGGTGATGCCTGGGGATGATCCACGATCTGGGCGCTGGAAAAATCTCGCGAAGACTGAATGTGGACTGCATCCGTCAAAGACGTAAACGGGGAACAGATGAGAAAACGTCGCTCGTTGTTCGTGCCTGTGCGCGGTAGCGCTCCGGCGCGCAAGCGTGAATCGTCGATCTTGGAGACAAGATCGGAACATTTTTCACAAACCAGATACAAGATACTAGCAGCGAGATACGGATTTATTTGATATGCAACAATTTATTGCAAAAGTCGGGAAAGGTCACAAGCGAACCAAAGATTTGACCTGGGACGAAGCCAAGGAGGCTATGCGGGCTATCATCGAATCCCGTGCAACTCCTGGGCAAATTGGCGCATTTCTAATGGCTATGCGCATTAAAACGGAGTCCATCTCAGAACTAGCTGCCTTTACTGCCACGGCCAGGCAATACGTTGCGCCACTCAAGGTTCAGTCACCATCAGAAGTGGTCGATGTGCCTATTTATGGTGAAAAACATGAAACCTGCCATGCTATTCTCGCTTCTGCCATTATTGCCGCCGCCGCTGGGGCTCCCATTTTGCTCCATGGAGCAAGTAATGTTGCTGCGGCCTCAACAGTGGCTGATATCCTTACACAACTGGGCATTCCTACCACGCAGCCAGTCGAACAATTATCTCAGTTCAACTTGGGATATCTCGACATTGAAACCTATCATCCGCCTTTGGCGCACCTCCTTGAGCTTCGGCAAGAGTTCGGGGTGCAAAACCTTGCACATCAAGTTGCAAGGATGCTGAACCCGGCCAGGGCATATTCTCAGGTCATTGGGATCGCACACCCACCATATTTGGACAAGATCATTGAAGCGCTAAATATGCTCTCAACCCCTCGAGCCATGGTTCTCCAAGGTATGGAAGGGTCTCCGGAATTGTCGATTTCGACATCCTCGCCTGTTCGCGAGCTCAGAAATGGTCATATTGCACGGCTCATGATTCGACCACAGGACATTGGGTTGCCATTTGGCTCTTTTCAAGCCATGGGCCATTCAGTATTACCCGAAGGCACATCAATCCCGCAACGAGACGCAACCCTCATTCTTCAACTATTACAAAACAAGATTAGTGGAGACTATCGTTCTTGGGTTCTCCTGAACTCCGCCTTACTCCTCTACGCTGCGGGCAAGGCATCGTCTCTTGTGCAAGCAACACCCTTAGTTGAGGACAGTCTTCATTCAGGACTTGCATTGAAAAAACTCAAAGCCCTCTCTGTACCAACACCCACTCCTGACCCTCTTGACTTACCAACTGAAACGGTGACCGTATGAAGCATATTCGTCAGCTTGAAGACCAGGCTGTGTTTATTCTACGAGAGGCCTATAAAAACTTTGATAACCTAGGCATGCTGTGGTCGATGGGGAAAGACTCTACGGTCTTGCTCTGGCTCGCCAGGAAAGCCTTTTTTGGACATGTGCCTTTTCCGTTGCTCCATGTCGATACGAGTTACAAAATTCCTGAAATGATCGAGTACCGCGACCGTCTTGCCCGCGAATGGCGCCTCAATTTAGTCGTTGGACAAAATAAAAAAGCTCTGGCAGAAGGAATGAATCACACCAAAGGTCGCATGGAATGCTGCACGGCTTTAAAGACTGAAGGCCTAAAGCTCTTACTCGAAGAAAAAGGCTATACCGGAATTATTCTGGGCGTGCGGTCAGACGAAGATAGTACACGTGCCAAAGAACGGTATTTTTCACCACGCGACAAAAACAACGAATGGGATTTTCGTGATCAGCCACCAGAGTTATGGGACCAATATAAAATCTCATTCCCTCCAGGTACACATATTCGCATTCACCCTTTGCTCGATTGGACAGAAATCAATATTTGGGAATATATCAAATTAGAAAGTATCCCCTTTTTAGATAACTTATATTTGGATCAAGGAACAGGCGAACGGTACCGCAGTTTAGGATGCGAACCCTGCACCTCTCCAATGAAATCCACATCCAAAACGGTAGATGAAGTAATTATTGAGTTAAAGAATAGTAAAGTCGCTGAACGTGCCGGTCGCGCTCAAGATGAAGGCCGTGGCATGGAACAATTGCGAAAAGATGGATACATGTAAACATGGCTACCGACTCCAAGCCCTCTAACGAAACACCAATAAAAGAAACGATGAATATCGTGATTGTCGGGCATGTTGATCACGGCAAATCAACTTTACTTGGGCGCCTGTATGCGGATACTGGCACTTTACCAGTAGGCAAAATTGAAAAGATCCAGGCCATCTGTAAGCAGCAAGGAAAAGAATTTGAATATGCGTTTCTCTTTGATGCATTTTTAGAGGAACAACAACAGGGCATTACGATCGACACAGCCCGCACGTTCTTTTCCTGGGAAAATCGACAGTACATTATTATTGATGCTCCCGGTCACAAAGAATTCCTGAAGAACATGGTGTCAGGAGCCGCACGAGCGGAAGCTGCTCTCTTAATCATTGATGCACTGGAAGGTGTCAAAGATCAATCTAAACGACACGGCCTTCTACTCTCCATGCTTGGAGTCAAGCAAGTCACAGTCATCGTCAACAAAATGGATTTAGTCGGCTATCGCGAAGATGTCTTCCAGGGTATTGAAAAGGAATATCGCGAATTTCTTGGACAATTGAATGTGACTCCGCAATACGTCATTCCGGCGAGTGCCAAGCAAGGCATCAATATCACAACGAACGCGAAAGAAACGCCTTGGTATACCGGGCCAACAGTCCTCGATTCCCTTTCACACTTTTCTCTCGACACCCCAGAGGTCGATCAGCCTCTTCGCTTCCCCATCCAGGACGTCTATAAATTCGACGCACGTCGCATTCTTGTGGGAAAAATCACAGCCGGACAGTTAAAAATCGGCGACCGTCTGGTCTTTGCTCCATCCAATAAGTCGGCGGCTATTCAGTCAATTGAAGCGTTCAATGTTGACCCTCCTCCAATACGCGCGTCGGCAGGACAATCAGTCGGAATTACCTTGGATGAACAAATTTTCGTAGAACGTGGGCAAATTGCCGCACATGAAGATCATGGGCCCTTGGTGTCCACAAGTTTTCGAGCCAATGTCTTTTGGCTTGGGCAACGTTCTCTCGAGATGCACAAAACGTATGTATTACGTCTGGCCACACGAGAGATACCCTGTGAAGTCTCTGTCATTCATCGAATCGTCAATGCCAACGATCTCGATGATCGTCAAACATCAACGGCCGTTCAGCGAAATGAAGTGGCAGATTTGACCATTCGCACGAAAGCCTCTCTCGCATTTGACCTGTATACGGCATCGGAAGATACAGGACGCTTTGTGCTCGTCGATGAGTACGATGTATCCGGTGGTGGAATTATCACCGAAATGGTTCGAGACGAACAGGAAGGGCTTCGCACAGAAGCGCGCGAGCGGGACTCAGCCTGGGTGAAAGGAGACATTGGACCAGAGGAGCGAGCAAAAAATTACGGCCATCGAGCGGCAGTCGTCTTGTTTACTGGTCCCGATACGTCAGCAAAAGCCTTTTTAGCACGTAAACTTGAATCAGTATTGGTGGCTGAAGGCCGACATGCCTATCTTCTAGATGCAGAAAACCTCCGACGTGGCCTCGATGCCGATATCGGTGAAACAAATGCTAATGAAGCCGTCCGTCGTTACGGAGAAGTCGCCAGACTCCTCACTGATACCGGACTCATTGTGTTATCTACCACCAATCCTTTTACGCTACCTGCTGGCACTGTCGCTCAGGCGATCCAGACACTCGTGAATCCCACACCAGTTATTAGCATCTATATGTCCAAAGATCAGGAGAGTCTGCTCCCCGATGCCACACTCACATTTTTAGGACCAGAAGACTTTGATGCTCGGGCCCGTCAAATCATCGAGACATTGAAGCAAAAGGGTATATTGGCAGAAACCGTCGGCGCCCAACCCGCCTTCCAGTTTTCTATTTAGCCAGCACAAGGATCTGATACGTGGAGAAGGTGAGTGATTACATCTTTGTCACCAACGCTATACCTCAAAACGTGTGTGCCGATGTGCTGAAAGACATTCAATCAAAAGAATGGAAAAAACACTCCTGGTACAATTATGCGGCTAGCAACTATACCTCAGAAACTGAGAAGGAACTCGACGTCCAACAAACGTCATCAGAACTGCAAGAAGCATTGGCTCCATTTGTGTGTTCTGCCATCGAAGATTATATGATTAAGGTTGCACCGCAAAATGATGAACGAATCAAGAGCTTCATCAAGACGTTTACCCCCATCAGATTCAATCGCTATACCGTTGGAACCATGATGCGAAATCATTATGATCATATTCACTCTCTCTTCGACGGCAACCATAAAGGCATCCCGATTTTGTCCATCTTAGGTCTCATAAATGATGGGTACGAGGGAGGAGAATTTGTTTTTTCGAGTAAGCATGTTGTGCCACTGAAGTCCGGCGATATTCTCGTCTTTCCCTCTAACTTTATGTATCCCCATGAAGTCAAAGAAGTAACAAAAGGTGAACGATATACGTTTGTGGCCTGGGCATTCTAACTCTGTTCGTTTCTCGTGTTTCATCATGTTGTGAAGTGAAAAGTAAGCGGTGAGGAGTAAAAAGTAAGAATAGGCGAACATTGTACTATGAATAGCCTATACATCATATTTCACTTTTGAAGTTTTAAATTTTCATGATTTCCTAAGAAGTCGAAGACAATTTCAGTCCTGCAATTCCCATTAGAATCGCTGCAATACTCAACAATCTCACGGCATCTCGCGGTTCGTTAAACCACAACATCCCGACAATGACTGTGCCAGCAGCACCTATTCCTGTCCAAATGGCATAGGCCGTTCCCATTGGTATCGTACGGAGAGCAAATGAAATACACACCATGCTGATTCCCATTGCGACAACCGTCCCGACACTTGGCCACAAGCGGGTAAATCCATCTGTGAATTTCAAACTCACCGCCCACACAATTTCAAACGCACCCGCGACCAACAGATACACCCAAGACATGTGGACCTCCTTTTTTGTCTTTTCATTCATTCGAAAGATGGGCTTCCCTCAAATCTCCTCCCAAGATACAGCTATTCAGCATCACACTACATTCTCACCATCTATTAGCTTATGACCACTAACAATGTGCGTTGTACTTATCGATCGTTAAGCTCTCCCTGAGGATAAGTGATTTCACCTAAAAACACCTTTTCATTTTATAATTAAATTAAGAAAAGGTACACAATCCATGAAAAGAATAAATCACTGCCTCATATTCACCCAAAATGATTTACAACTTCTAACTGGCCAATATTTCAGATTCCGACCAACTAGCCTCACTCTTTCTTACTCCGACTTCATAAAACCTTCTTTCTCTTATCAAGAACCTGTTATCTAAAAAAACTCATACAACTCAACTACTTTTAGGGTGTAGCACTACGCTTAGGTCTTTTGTTCCATTGATTCCAAAAATTTTGAGGTGCTAGGATGCGAGATTCTTAAGAAAGATGGGGTCTTTTGCGTATAGGGGGTCTCGCATTTGGTCGGCTTTGAAATATTTTCAGAGTACCTGAGCAGCTATTCTGCGGTTTTAATTTTTATTATCATCGCATTCGGATTCGGGACTGTGACTCTTGTTCTATCTTACTTAGTTCAGCCTAAATATCCGGAAACAGAAAAGCTGAGCACCTATGAATGTGGAGCCGAACCGTTTTCTGACTCCCGCAATCCGTTTCCTGTTCGATATTACGTTATAGCCATGCTCTTCGTAATTTTCGATATTGAGGTAATCTTTCTCTACCCTTGGGCAATTACCTTTAAACAACTCGGGTTAATCGGGTTTATCGAAATGATGATTTTTATTGGGCTTTTTGTCGTGGCCTATGTTTATGCCTGGAGGAAAGGGGCTTTGGAATGGGATTAGTTCAGATAGGCAAACCCGATAAAGACGGCGACCTTGGGATCGTCACACTGACATTAGAAAAAGCTGTGAACTGGGCCAGAAAAGGCTCTTTATGGCCAATGACGTTTGGACTCGCCTGTTGCGCTATTGAAATGATTGCAGCCGTCTCTGCCCGTTACGACATTGACCGTTATGGAGCTGGCGTATTTCGAGGATCACCCAGACAATCTGATCTCATGATTGTTTCAGGAACAGTCTGCCGACGCATGGCCCCCGTGATTCGGAAAGTCTATGATCAAATGCCAGAGCCTAAATATGTGATTTCAATGGGATCATGTGCCACATCTGGCAATATTTATGATAGCTATAGTGTTGTGCAGGGCGTGGACCGATTTGTACCAGTTGATATCTATGTCCCCGGTTGCCCTCCAACGCCAGAAGCCTTGTTCGACGGGATCTTGAAACTTCAAGACCGCATCATGCAAAAACGCGTGTTTACCAAACAGCCTGACCAAGTCAAGGTATGACAAGAGCTGAAACCATGAAAATGCCTTTCATACTCACGGCTTTCTTTCTTTTCCATATGGGACTGACATTTGCTGGAGATAGGCACCTTCCACCCTATAAAGGGAGTGAAGCTTTCGAATCACTGAAAAGTCTAGAAGGAACATGGACTGGAACGCACCAGATGGGTGAGAAAGAAGAGCCAGTGACCATTGAATATAAGGTATCCTCGAACGGGAGCACTCTCATCGAGACATTCTTTCCTGGACACAAACACGAAATGATTTCCGTTTATCACGATAAAGATGGCAAGTTATCAATGACTCACTACTGTTCCATTGGCAACCAACCAGAACTGGATCTCGTCAGTACTGATGGTAATGCGATGGAATTTTCCCTTTCCAAGCAAGCTCATATCAATGTCTCCACTGAAGGGCACATGCATGGATTAACCATGACGAGGGTAGACAACGATCACATCGTTCACAATTGGACGATGTATCAAAAGGAAAAAAATGGTGGCCAGACAACGATGAAGCTGGCACGAGTACAGTAAGCACAAGAAAAGTATACGTTGCGATGCATGTAATAGCCGAACAAATTCAACAGGAATTTCCAAATGGCTTCGTACGAGCTGACGAATGGCGTGGAGATCTTGCTATCACCGTCAAACGTGATGCTCTTCACAGCGTCTGCAAATTCCTCAGAGAAGACCCTTCCATGGACTGCGACTACATTATTCATGTCAGCTCCGTGGATTGGCCAGACGAAGATGAGCGATTTGAGGTGATCTATGAGGTCTATTCCATCAGAAAGCGTCATCGCATTCGAATCAAAGCCAGAGTCCCTGAACACGACTGTATTGTTGATTCAATGGTGGACTTATGGAGAGGGGCCGAGTTTATGGAGCGAGAAGTGTTCGATATGATGGGCATTCGGTTTGCGAACCACCCTGACCTTCGTCGAATCTTAATGCCCGACGACTACCCAGAAGGCTATCCCCTTCGCAAGGACTTCCCACTGCAGGGTAAAGGATGGCGCGATACATTTGATTTCTTGAATGACCCAGCATAAAAATAAATGAACTTGTCCAATTGCATTAGATATTAATCATGTCGCACCGAATGGAAGATCAACGGGAAACGGTCTATAAGGTCGATCCCGAACACCCAGAAACGGAGTCTCTCCCGACCCTACGGACGGAGGAACTTCTCCTGAATATGGGACCACAACACCCAAGCACTCACGGTGTGTTGAAAGTGATATTGGAGTTAGAAGGTGAACGCATTGTGAAGTCTACACCCGTCATGGGGTACCTCCATCGTGGCGTCGAGAAACTAGCGGAAGCAGGAACGTATCATCAGTTTATCCCGCACACTGATCGGCTCGATTATGTTTGTGCCATGTATAACAATTTCGCCTATTGCCGAGCAGTTGAGAAATTGATGAATATGACCATTCCTGATCGTGCAGAATATCTCCGCACCATTGTCGCGGAAATTCAACGAATTATTGGACACCTCTTTTGGTTAGGGACTCAGGCTCTTGATATTGGAGCCATGACAGTCTTTTTCTATACCTTCCGTGACCGTGAAATTCTTTTGGATTGGTTTGATGAACTCTGTGGTGCCAGGTTGACCACAAGTTGGTATCGCATTGGTGGTGTTGAGACAGATTTCACTGACTCTATTATACGTAAAATTCGACAATTCCTGGATTACTTTCCTCCCAAAATTGATGAATACGTCATCTTTCTCGAGAAAAATAGAATTTGGCTTGCTCGTACTGTCGGTGTTGCAACCATTTCTGCTGAAGATGCCTTGAGTTTTGGTCTCAGCGGCCCATCACTTCGTGGATCCGGTGTGGATTATGATCTTCGAAAGTATGAGCAATATGCTGCCTATCCCAAATGCGAATTTAGCGTCCCAGTTGGAAAAAATGGAGACACGTATGATCGGTACTGGATTCGCATTGAGGAAATGCGAGAAAGCATCAAGATTGTCAGACAATGCATGGACCAAATGCAGGCAGGCCCTGTGATGGCAGACGTTCCAAGTGTCACGCTGCCTCCCAAGGACCGTGTGTTTAAAAATCTAGAATCCATGATCCAGCAGTTCAAACTCTTTTCCCAAGGATTCGAAGCACCAGTTGGAGAAATCTACTGTGGAACCGAAGCTCATAAAGGCGAACTCGGATTCTATATTGTGAGCACCGGTGGTGGCCAACCATACCGGATGAAAATTCGCTCTCCATCGTTTATTCATATGGGTGCGTTTGATTACATGGCTCGCGGATACATGATTTCAGATGCGGTCACAATTTTTGGAACCTACGACATCGTCATGGGTGAATGTGACCGTTAATTGACACGGCAACATAGACAATATTGATTCCATGCGAAGTTTTGCCTTTCACGAACTTGGAAATGTTTGCCAAACATTGTAACGACGTTTAAAGAGAGAGCACGTAACCACAGATAACAAGGACAGAAGATATGGGACTGAAACCAGTAACATCACCCGACACTGAAGCCACAACCATAGAGTTAACCCTTGATGGCGAAACCGTGACGGCCAAGGAGGGGGTATCACTCTACGACGTCATCTCCAGCACAGGTAAAATCGTCCCGGCTATGTGCTACCACTATACATTTGACCCATTCGGTTCCTGCGGAATGTGCTTGGTCAGCCAAGAAGGGAAAAAAGCTCCCGTACGGTCCTGTACAGCAAAAGCCACAGCCGGCATGGTCATTCGAACGGAAGGTGATGATCTATTTGCTGCTCGAAAAAAAGGTGTTGAAAAACATCTGTCCGTCCACCCACTTGATTGCCCTGTCTGTGATGCTGATGGTCATTGCGAACTACAAGACATGGCCTTTCAACATGGTGTGACCGATCTCGCCAACGCAAAGCAAAAGAACATACCAGAAGACACGAGAAGTCTTGTTCTCGATTTCAACATGAATCGATGTATCGCCTGCGGCGAATGCATCAATATTTGCAAGGATGTCCAACGCATCGATGCCCTGCAGTTTATGAAAAAGGGTGGCTTCACTCAGGTGGTCGCCAAAGGGGATCAAACGTTGGATTGTGAGTTCTGTGGAGACTGCTTGGCAGTTTGTCCAGTTGGAGCTATCACCAACAAGTATTCGAAATATGCCTATAAGCCCTGGCAGTTGAAAAAAACGACCACCACCTGCAATTACTGTGGTGATGGCTGTCAGATGTATATTGAAACAAAGGATACAGAGGTGACTCGAGTCACCTCGCCCCTATCCTGGAAAAATAAATGGGGAGATCGAGGAGATACCGTTCATGGACATGGTGGCTTATGCGTGCGAGGCCGGTTTGGATTTCAATTTATTGATAGCAAAGCTCGACTGACATCGCCATTAGTTCGCACAGAAGCTGGCCTACAGGAAACCCCCTGGATGGACGCGCTGGATATCGCGGCTGGACGTTTAGCGTACATCAAAAAGACCTACGGAGAGCAGGCCATTGCAGGGCTTATTACCGCTCGATGCACCAATGAAGATCTTTATGTGTTTCAAAAGTTTATGCGAACCGTTATTGGCACTAATCACATTGACAGTAGCTCACGTTACGGTCATGTCAATTTTGTTCGAGCTGTCCAGCATGCGCTGGGAGCCACTCGCATGACCAATACATCTGAAGAAATTTCCCAAGCTCAAGCCATTTTGGTCATTGGATCAAATATGACCGAA
>JBMYWX010000089.1:0-11369 GCA_049607825.1 Nitrospirales bacterium | reverse complement strand
AAATAAAATAAACCCAGAGACGGGCAAGCCCTTTGAGACTCCCCAAAATACCAAGGATACTGATGCCAATCATGAGGAAACTCCTATTAACTAAGGAATCATCGGTCATATTATCCTCCTGAAGTTGACATTAATCATTCATCCAAATAATGGGTTAGAATCAGAAACATACCGAGAGTCGCCGCGTAGATCGATTAAACATTCCTAACATTCGACCAAAAAACCTTTAACGATTCCTTCCTTGTTTACTTTTTTGTAAAATCATTTCCGAAATCACAACGACCGAAGCTGCCATCCTCAATAAAGAGCCCTTCTTTTTTGTTGAACTCAAGTCCACACTCCCATAATTAAAATCTTCATGTATTACTCGAACCTAACAACAGGAAAGTACCACCAAATTTGCCTAGCATATTAATGGTGGAAAGACTCTTCTCGAGATGTCCACTCCGCTTCCTTCATTTCATACTTACGCATTCCGATATAAGAGGAAGCAGAGAGGGTCCAAGAAAGAATCTAGCCTGAGATCTTTAAGTATGTTACGTTAGTTTATTGTGGGCCAAGCTGACAGTTTTTTCTTTTTATATGTATTCCCAATGATTGATTATTTCTCATGAAATTAACTCATTTTCGCTTTTCCCTAAGATGGTCATGTACCGCGTTGATCCTTTTGGCACTCATCTTTGCTTCTTGCTCACTTCCTCGTAAGGTTCAACTTGCGGAAGATATGGTTGCCCAAGAAAATTGGGATGGAGCCGTCACGGCCTATCGCGATGCCATTCGCGACGATCCGTTCAACCAAGAGCTTCTTGACAAGCTCACAGAAGTGAAGACCCGTGCCGCTGAAATTCACTACACCAATGGACGAAAATGGTTAAAAAACCATCAATTGCCTGAGGCTTCGCAAGCCTTTCAAATGGCGTTGGGACTGGCTCCTCAACAACCAGAATATCAAGCCGCACTGGCAGATGTGTTGCGATTAAAAGAAGCGCAAAGTGCATTACGCGACGGGAAAAAGCTGCAAAATATTGGACAACTTGATGCGGCGTTAAACCAATATGAACGTGCCATTGAACTCGACCCCAGCTTAACGGACGCCTTAGAAGGCATTACAGCTATTGCCCAACATCAACAAGGGCAAAAATCTATTGGTGGATCAGCCGAACCTGTGACATTGCGGTTTCAGAATACACGCCTGAAGCAAGTCTTTGAGATTCTAGCTCGGACAGCCAATATCGACATCTTGTTCGACAAAGACGTTCGAGACGACCTCGTCACCATCTTCACTCGAGATACGCCCTTTGATGAAGCCTTATCTCTCATTTTGAACACCAATCAATTGTTTGCGAAACGGGTCAGCGCTGATACCTTATTGGTCATTCCTGACACCAAACAAAAACGCGAACAATATCAGGACTTAAAAATCCGCACATTTTACTTATCCAATGCCAAAGCCAAAGACATGGCCAATTTGCTTCGAACCATTCTCGAAACAAAACGCGTCTATGTGAATGAACCTCTCAATACGGTCGTAGTACGCGATGCGCCAGCAAAGTTACTCTTAGCCCACGATATTATCCAAGCCAATGACCGTGGAAATTCCGAAGTTCTCTTTGATGTTGAAGTCCTAGAAGTCAATCGTACAAAAACCAAACGCATCGGGCTCAACTTTGCCAAACAAGCAGGCGGAGGGATCTTTCCTCCTGCAGCCAAAGCATTTGGTAGTGCCCTCCAATCCTTCAGCTTCCGAGAGCTTGTGAATATTGGCCCAGATTCGTATCTCTTTACCTTTCCAGGAAGTATTCTCCTTGACTTCTTTAAGCAGGAGTCAGACGCCAAAACCCTGGCTGCTCCCAAAATTCGTGTCCTGAATAATGAAAAAGCATCAATTAATATCGGAGACAAACAACCCATTTTGCTTTCAACCAGTAACGTCTTACCTGGCCAACCTACCACCGGGGGTACTGGCACAACATCTACCGTCACTTCCATTGAATTCAAAGATACGGGAATAAAATTGACGGTTGAACCAACAATCCATTTAAACAATGAAATCTCATTGCGATTACAGATTGAAGTCACTCGATTAGGCGACCGAGTGGTGCTTCAGTCCAATCCTGAAATATCACAGTTCCGATTTGGTACGCGCACCGCAGATACCGCTCTAAGCTTAAAAGACGGAGAAACGGTTGTCTTAGCGGGCCTGCTCCAGGAAGAAGATCGAAAGACTCGAGAGGCGGTACCAGGGATTGATGATGTTCCTGTCTTGGGTGACCTCTTAAGCAATTCCGAGACTAGCAAAGTCACAACCGAAGTCATCCTTGTTATCACCGCTCATATTGTCAATAATGTCTTACCTGCCGATTTAGCCAAACAAACCTTATGGTCGGGAACAGCGAAAAACTACGACACAAAACCCTTATTTTCTGAACAACAGGTCGCGTTACCAGTGCTTCTGGACAACCACGATTCAAATGATACAACCCTATCAAAAGCTGAGGCTGAGGCAGCAGCGGCATTGGATTCTGTAGACACGTCACCAGATGTGGCGAGTAACACTCCATCACCCTCTTCTTCACCGACGAATGAAGTTGCACCTTCTCGTCCCTCTCCAAGTGTGGTCACTCGCTTAAACCTGATGCCACCGGCTCTCTCAACTCAAGTAGGCAAGGAGATTCGGATTGATCTCACTGGACATAACGTTCTCTCAACAGAGAAAGCCAATATGACGATCACCTATGATCCCAAAATTCTCGAGTTTAGCCAGGTTTTTGAAGGAAAGATCTGGGCAGAACAGAACGTGCCCCCACAGTTAACGTTCTCGGATTCCCCGACCAATGGGCAAGTGATGATACAAGTGGGAAATTCAGGACAAGAGGTTGCAGGAAACGGATCATTAGCCACCTTGGTGTTTAAAGCCAAGTCAAAAGGACAGGCAACCGTACAGATTCATCGTTCATCATTCCTTGATTCCGATGGGCGATCAATTCCAGTGAAGACACAGCATGGGAGGGTTTGGGTTCAATAGACTATTATCCCATCGCGGTGTGACGTTCATTGAACTCTTAGTCACACTCGCGATTATATTTATTTTGGCATCCGTCGCATTACCAATTACCAAGGTGAGTACAAAGCGATCCCAAGAATTAGAATTGCGGCAAACATTACGCACGGTTCGCTCAGCTATTGATTTGTTTCGTGAAGAATGGGCCAGGGATGGAGGCACCCTGGTTGGCCCCCTTTGTACTAAAAATCAACTGACATGCAAAGAACACACAGGGCTCAGTGGGTATCCGAAATCTTTGGACCAACTCTTACGGATTGAATTGTCCGGGGCAGAAGCTCAAACTGACGACACGCCTGACATTCGCCGATATTTGCGCCGTATCCCCATCGATCCCATGACTGGGACTGATGAATGGGGAATCCGGTGTTATCAAGATGAACCTGATGTAGACCGATGGTGCGGAGAGGACGTCTTTGACATTTATACGACGAGTCCTCGAACGGCTCTGGACAAAACCAAATATCGTGATTGGTAATGATACAGTCTTCTCACAAGCGCATTGGGGGCTTTTCTCTTATAGAACTGATGATTGTCGTTTCGATTGCCGCGATCTTAGTCACATTAGCGGTGCCATCATTTCAAAAGTCCTCGCTCAAAGCTCGAGAAGCGGCATTACAACAAAATCTCTTTACGCTCAGATCGATACTCGATCAATTCTATGCTGACCGTGGGAACTATCCTCTTACGTTAGAGGAATTGGTCACAGAACAGTATATCCGCAAAATTCCCATAGACCCCTTTACGAAATCGTCGTCAACATGGGAAGAAGTGTTAGAAGAAAAAGATAGCGAAGATGATACACCAGCGGGAGTGTATGATATTCATAGCGGGAGTGACCTTACCGCAATCGATGGTAGATCTTACAAGGATTGGTAACATACTTATGCGACATGTCTCATTCATTCAACAACTATTCATTATCATACTCTTTTGCATTGCTGGAACGATTGGTTGTGTGCATCATCCAGCAACTGCGAGTGAGGCAGTGGAAGCTCCTCCACCAGCTCAATCACAACAAGACGTCCTGGTCCGAGAAGCTCGTGCAGAAGCCGACTCCCTTCGTTCAGAACTTGCCGCTGTCAAAATTTCAGCAGCCAAACAACAAGCACAATTGAGCGCAGCCCGTGAACGAGCTGAAAGCTTACAAGCTCGTGAGGAAGCATTAGCGTCTTCCATGCAACACGTCAAAGCGAGCCTACTCTCAACTGAGACGGAACGGGATCAACTTCGTCAAACCAATGCCACGCTTCAAGCCCAGTCAGCCTCGCTGCCAGGTCTTCAACAGCTACAGTCGGACGTCCAGAATATTCAAGACTCCATGCATCACATGGCCTCCAATATGGAAAGACTCATGGATGAAGTCATTCTTATAAAGGAAGACATGAGTCAATCTCGACGCAAGCAGCAAAGTCGAACGGCCAGTCTTACAGCTTTTTCAATGACAACACCGACTCCGTCAAACACCCAGACTCAACCTTGGGTCGTGAAACCTGGCGATACGTTGTGGCACATCTCCAACCACCATCATGTGTCTGTCAATGCGTTGATGGAACTGAACCAATTACCGTCCGACCTTATCGTAGAAGGACAGACCTTACAAGTTCCCGTGCTGGTAACTGAGCAAGCAGATCAGGAAGCCACACCCACACAAATGCTCGGACCTGATTCCACCTCAAGTGACGAATAAGGATTCACAAGCGATGTTCACCATCTCATTCAAGAGGTGATCGCTTCGAATGACACCACCCAGTGCCACTATTTCGCTACAGAGCCGCACGACCTGATGGAAGTATCTTTGAAGATTCAACAGAAGAGGACAACGAACGGGTACTGCGTACGCAATTGGAATCTCAAGGCGTACTTATCCTCGAAATCAATGGGAAAGGGGGAGGTGCCAGTGCCAAGACTCACCCCTTTCAGCGGAAACAAAAGCCTCTCTCGCTTCGAGAGTTTTTAGTTTTCAATCAAGAATTTTTGGCACTCATTAAATCCGGACTCCCGATGCTGCGCAGCTTTGATTTGCTTTCGGAACGAGCCGTTAATGTCGCATTCCAGCAATCACTCTTCAGCCTTCGTGAAGAAATACGCAGTGGGTCATCTATTTCTGATGCCATGGCTAATTACCCGACATACTTTCCTGAACTCTATCAAGCCTCCATTCGCTCTGGCGAACAATCAGGAAATCTTCCAGAAGTTCTCCAACGCTACATCGAATATATAAAACTCCTTATTAGCGTACGAGAAAAAGTCGTAAAGGCGTTGGCCTACCCATCGTTTTTAGTCGTATTTGGATTTTCTGTCGTCGGATTTTTATTAGCCTATGTGATGCCAATTTTTGCGGAAGTCTACGCAGAAAGTAACACGGAACTTCCTATGGCAACGCAAATACTGCTAGATACTATTACCTATGCAAGTATCTGGGTTCCTTGGGCGCTCATTGGGTTCACCATAGTCGGAATTTCTTTTCATTTCTGGCGGAAAACACCTGCTGGAGAAATGCTCATCCATCAATGGGTCCTTCGCATTCCTATGCTCGGGGATGTGATTCTGAAGAATCAAGTTATTCGTCTCACGCGAACTCTCTCGACTATCCTTGCCGGAGGCATTCCCTTGTTGTCAGCGCTCCAAGTGACCGCACAAGGGATGACCAATCGAGTCTTTACTCGTGCTCTGGGCGCAACGATCAATTCCGTGAGAGACGGAAAGAGTTTATCATCCTCCTTAAAACATGAATCTTTTCTGCCACGATTAACCATTGAGATGATTGAAGTGGGAGAAACAACAGGCTCACTGGAAGCCATGCTGCTTGATGTGGCTGAATTTCATGAAGGTGAACTTGACCTCCAACTCTCACGATTGACTACGTGGATTGAACCACTTCTCCTACTTGGAATGGGAGTGTTAGTTGGAGGCATTGTGATTATTATGTATTTACCTATCTTTAATCTTGCTGGTGCGGTCTAACGACGAAGAGAAGCCTTATGCCAACTCCTGTAAAACGCATGTCTCTTGAGAACATTTTGGTCAAGCGTGGGGTACTCTCCGACGCCAGGATGGAAGAACTCGTCACGCAAGCCCTTGAATCTCATCGACCATTAAAAACTCTGCTTTTAGAGGAAGGCGTGTTATCCGAAGAACCGATGGCTGAAGCCTTAGCGGAACAGTATGGATTACCTTATGACCCACTGCATGAATTTCATGTTGATCCAGAGTTTTTTGAAACGATCCCAGTAGAATGGATGCATCGCTTTCCTTTTGTGCCAATATCACAGGAACAGGACGTGTTACGTATTGCGATTCCCAACCCGCAAGATGTAAGGGTCCTTGATGATTTAGAGGTATTCCTCGGCTGTGAGCTGCGTCTGGTAGTCTCCACGCATACGGCGATTAACGAAGCGTTAAGTGGGAGTGAGGGTAACAAACAAGTACTATCTCGAATCCAAGCAGAACTGGACCCCGTCTTGGTGAAGGAGGATGAAAAAGGGGAAGAAATTCTTTCTGTTGAACAAATCACCAAAGACCAAAGTCCAGTGGTTAAGCTGGTGAATACGATTATTTTAAGTGCACTACAAAAACAAACGAGTGACATCCATATCGAATGCAACGACCAGGTTGTCCAGGTAAAGTTTCGAATCGATGGCGTGCTCTATAACGCCATGGAACCGTTATCCAGTTCCCTCCATGCGCCATTGATCTCACGTTTAAAAATCATGTCCGAATTAGACATTGCCGAACGACGCATTCCTCAAGATGGTCGATTTAAGTTACATGTTGAGAAGCGAACCGTCGATTTTCGCGTATCCATTCTCCCAAGTGTGCATGGAGAATCAGTCGTTATTCGTATCCTTGACAAACAACATATTGCTACCGGCGCACATGGGTTACGTCTTGATGTCCTCGGGTTCAATCCAGAGGATTTACGTCGTTTTCGACGGGCCATTACAAGACCCTATGGCATGGTTCTAGTGACGGGTCCGACCGGAAGCGGAAAAACAACAACACTCTATGGGGCACTCAACGAAGTTCATACGGTTGAAGATAAGATTATTACCATTGAAGATCCCGTTGAATACCAATTGAAGGGAATTGTGCAAATCCCCGTGAATGAAAAAAAGGGCTTAACGTTTGCTCGCGGCCTTCGCTCGATCTTACGTCATGACCCTGACAAAATTATGGTTGGTGAAATTCGAGATGTGGAAACGGCCCAAATTGCCATTCAGTCGGCCTTAACGGGTCATTTAGTCTTTACCACCGTTCATGCCAATAATGCACTGGACGTCATCAGCCGATTCGTGAACATGGGAATTGAACCCTATAATTTTGTGTCCTCGCTTAGTTGCATTCTTGCGCAACGATTAGTGCGAGCGATCTGTCCATTCTGTCAAGTCCCGGTTGAGGTGAGTCCAGAACTCTGTGAAGAATCCGGACTCGACTATGAAAAGGTCAAACTCAATACCCTCTACGAAGGCAAAGGGTGTCATGAATGCCATGGACTCGGATTTCGTGGAAGGAAAGGTATTACAGAGTTTTTAGACATGACAGACTCGATTAAAGAAATGATTCTCGCAGGAAAGAGCTCATCCGAAGTTCGTATTGCCGCCATGGCTCAAGGCCTAACGACCCTTCGTCAATCGGCGATACAAAAAGTTTTTCGTGGAGAGACCACGCTCAAGGAGATTAACCGGGTTACCCCAGTTGATGATATGACATGACATTATTCCCCATGACAAAAGCCTCAATTGGATTATCGCTCTCCCGCGATTCCCTGTGCCTTGTGGAAATCAAACGTCGTTGGGGTGGAATACACTGTCGTCATATTGCCGGGCAACAACTCCCACCCAACACCCTTCGGCTCTCCCCAGCCAAATTGAATATTGAAAATCCAGAGGAATTCAACCGTTGTATTCGCGATCTCCTGCGAGACCTCACCCCTCCGCGCGGCATTGCCCTTTCATTACCTGATCTCTGTGGGCGAACGACAGTCTTAACGTTCACCTCTTTCCCAACTCAAAAAACTGAACAAGACTCGATCGTGCGCTGGAGATTTCAACAAGACATGAATGTATCTACAGACAATTCTCGGTTTGCCTATTCCATATTAAAACCATCTACACAACCAGGCGAGCCGACTCACGTCCTCGCGACGGCCGTCCAGCACAATATTATCGAACAGTATGAACAAGCCTGTCTCGAAGTGGGCCTCCTCCCCAATTCAGTAGGATTAGCCGGATTAGATATCTTTGATTTCTACCGATCCCACGTGCAGGAAATTAGTGGTGGAAGCAAACAGCAGAGAAGTAATACAAGTCAAGAATGCCTCTTCCTCTACCTAGCCGATTGGGGATTTTCATTTATGGCCTTTCGCCAAGGTTGTCCCACCTTCGTTCGGGTAAAAGCGTTACCTATCTCAAGACTGCAATACGCAGATGATCGGAGTGAAGAGGCTCAGGACTCCTCCTTGTTCAATCCTGAACATAGTGATAAAAAACCACTCACCCCTCCCACTGCCAATGAACAGTATTCAGTAGCTGATACAACCAAAGTATCTAATGAAATCGTCGCAACCTTGCAGTACTATTTTGAAACACTGCAACATGCTCGAGAGGAAGACTATCGGATTCCCTTGTATTTTGCCGAAGGGTTACGTCTAGGAGAAACCTTATTACCCACGGAACAGGTGATCCAAGAGGCACTCCAATTAAGTATGCCTCATCCCCCTCTCCTCACAATGCAACGATTTTCCGACAAAATGTCGAGAAAAATGAAACAGGCAATTCTGAATTCGGAGCCTCAAATGGCTTCAGCTTCAGCCTTAGCAAGCGTCATGGTGGTGTCATGACTCCTCGTATCCGAATCTCACTTTCTGCACCAGGCATCGATAGCCTTCTTCTCGCACAGTGGGGATTAACATTATTAACTGTCGGCTGCATAGCCATCTCTGGTTGCATCTGGTGGTATAGCCAAACCCTTGTTCAAGAAAGCGAAGAATTTGAGCAACAGACTCAGGCACTTCAATCCTCTAATCAGGAATTAATTCGTCACGCATCCTCTCAAGGTATAGACCTTTCAAACCAACGCATTCAAGCCCTTCCCAAAGAAGTAAAATTTGCACACCAACTGCGAAAGCAACTTGGGTTTTCCTGGACTCAATTCCTGAATGATCTAGAATCTTCCGTCCCTACAAATATTGCCATGGAATCAGTCAACGTCAATTTTAAGGAAGTGTCGATTGCACTCAATGGTTCCGCCAAAACCTTAGCCGACATTAATCGATTTGTTGATAGACTCGAAACCCATGCATCATTTCACCATGTCGTCCTCTCTCAGCATGCATTGAAACGGAAAAAAAAGTCTGATGCAAAGCCCTTTGTGTTGTTCACCCTCACCGTCCTCTATGAGGCTAACCAAAGGGCTACGCTAAAAAGCTAAAGAGCTCATAACCACATCATGCCATTTTCATTTATCAAACGGTCTCAAACCACATTTCAGATCTCCCGACATCTCATACCCTTAACATTAGTAGCGGGGCTGTCATGCCTGGTCGCCTTAGGCATGTATGTCTTTGTGTTTCTTCCTGCAAAAAATACGTTACGTGAAAGCTCGAATACCTATTCAACCGTCCTTCAGGTTCAGCACCAAAAAGAAGCCGCGAAAAAAACTCAAGAAGCCTTAGCAGAAATTTGGAAGGAACTTCCTGAACAAAAGGATTTTACCCGACTGAGCGTGTCTATTGCGTCCCTAGCCAAAACTCATCATGTTCGTATTCCAGGGATGGGATATGACCTTCAAACACCACGCCATCATTTGGCCACAAAAGGGATTCTTTCCTTTGAAGCTTCGGGGAAATACAAAGCAATTCGTGCGTTCATCTTTGAACTCGAGTCACAATGGCCGAATGTATTCATTGAAAAACTCTCGGTCGAACGATCGAAACGATCAAATGAGGTCGGATTTAAGATTAAAGTCGCCACCTTCTTGCGACAATCGAAAAACACGATATCAACATCACTTCAGCCACTATGACCAATCAAACTAAAGTACAAGTTCTCGTTGGCTTGCTTCTCGTGTGGGGGGGGACAGTGGTGTTCCAATATCTCGAAGAAGCGGAAAATCCAACTTCTGCGCCCAATCAATACAACGCGACGACTGAACAACCGCTCTCAGATATCGGAGATTTAACTTTAGCTAAAAATTTCTTGCACCCTCGGCAACGTATCTCACTTTCGACTCCACGAAATATTTTTAACCCGCTCAATCTTTATCCGGCTAAACAGCCACTTCGCTCAAAGCCTGTGGCCTTAGCAAAACCCATCATACAACCAAAAATTATCCAACCGACACGACTTGTTCCCTCTGGGCCTTCTCCAGTAGAATTAGCCACACAACGAGCCCAAGAACAACTTCGGCAATTCCGTTTTCTTGGGTATCTCAAAAAAGGTGGCGAGAGCCAGGCTTTTTTAACAAAAGGACAATCCATATACATCGTCAAACAGGGTGCAACCGTCGAAGGTAAAATTCTTGTTCAACGAATTGACCCAACGTTGATTGTGTTATCAACGCAGGTTCTCGAATCTGGCGATCACGTCAAAGCAGAAATTCCGCTCACAAAAGAGTCACAAAAATCATAGCAGCTGCCAAGCTGCCCTCAGTAAGATTGACGTTTGTCATTAATCTCAGTCTTCACTAAACCATGAAACTATTCTCCGTTTATGCCTTGCTCTTTCTACTATGCATTTCCTCATACCCCAATCTTACCTCAACGTTCGCCACCATCTATCGCTGCGAAGACTCTGCAGGCATTACCGTCCTCACCGATAGTCCGGTCCAACTCGATAAATGTGCGCTCTTAGTTGAGGAATCCACACCGACTCAAAGAACATTTGCTTCTCCAGAACCAACGGCACCACCCAATCAACACCAGACAACGAAACAATTGGAGATGGAGGAAGGTGGGGAATATCCTTTCATCAACGAGGCAACCAAAGAGTCAGAAGAAAAGCAGACTGATGTCGTTATTGTTCCTGTCAAATCTTATGGTGGCTCACTTCTCGTCACAGTCCAATTAAATAACACACGACCCGCTCAGCTCATTCTCGATACCGGGGCAACAATGACAGTCCTCTCTAACGATGTCGCGCTTGACCTAGGACTCATCGCCAACACTAACACTCAACTTACAACAGTGAATACGGCTGGAGGCCAAATTCAAGTCAATGTGACCAAACTGTCTTCTATCCAAGCCGGCACAGCGCAAGTCAATAATGTGGACGTCGCCATTCATGATCTTCCAGATGGCCCAGCAGGC
>JBMYWX010000088.1:232-11442 GCA_049607825.1 Nitrospirales bacterium | reverse complement strand
GCAGTCACGGCACCTTGCCGACTCGACTGCACCATTGGTGGAGGAATTTTCACGCGTTCCCAAGACATACGAATAATTCGATCGACACCGGCAACTAAGAATCCCTGTTTTTTGTCGTTATACTCCGTAATGATTAACTTGGCCCCTTCCCGCTCTAACGGCCCTAAGCCAATCGCTTCTTTTAAATCAACCAACGCTATATTTTCACCACGAAGATTCACAATACCCATGATTCGAGGATCAGAGTCTGGAATTTTTGTGACCGGTGGAATCTTCATGACTTCTCGTATTTTGAAGACGTTGATTCCATAAATCTCATCCGTTCCAAGATGGAACATTAAGAGTTCCATCTTATTGGCCCCAGCTAATCCAGTTCGCTGGTCTATTTCTGCCATTAATTTCGACATTCTAGGTCTCCCTCAATATAAGTCAGAAATGAAAAAGTATGAAGTTAAACTTTTCCAGACAACGGTTTCGGCAATATGTTTGAAACGTTCATCATGCATCAATTTTTTCACTTCTAACTCTTCACTAACTATCATCCCATCATCGCCATCGTCGCTCCCCGAACTTCCTGAACAAGATCGGCCATATCAAGGATTAACACTACTTTTCCATCACCAGTTATCGTCGCTCCAGCCACTCCCTGAACTTCTGCAAGAAATTCCCCCAATGACTTAATCACCACTTCTTCTTGAGCTTTCAATCGATCAACAACGACACCAAAATGTCGTTCGCCAATCGCAATGACGACGACGTAACATTCATCAGTCGTGGTTGAATTGGTAGGAATTTGAAATTTTTCCGAAAGATGAAGAAGAGGGAGAATACGTTCTCGAAGATTTAAGACCGCTTGCCCGTTCAAAGCCTTTATTTCCTCTTTTTTTACTTTTACAGCTTCAATAACTGAAGCTAATGGGATCGCAAATGTACAACACTCCACTTCAACCATGAGAGCCTGAATGATCGCAACGGTCAGTGGCAACTTAATCGTGACACGGCTACCTTGACCAGGCTCAGAATCTAATTCAATACTACCGTTCATTCGACTAATATTTGTCCGAACGACATCCATACCAACACCACGCCCAGACAAGTCACTCACAACATCCGCTGTGCTGAATCCCGGTAAGAAAATAAGATTCATCATCTCACGAGGCCCCATTGACACGAGATCAGCTTCGCTCACGAGCCCTTTTTCAAGAGCTTTGTTCTTGATTTTTTCGACCTGAAGTCCACGGCCATCATCTTCAATACGAATCACAATACTATTACCTTCTTGTGATGCCGCAAGTCGCACAAATCCTTCTGGTCCTTTACCAGTCTTCTGCCGTTCCGCAGCAGTTTCTAAACCATGATCCATGGAGTTTCGGACTAAATGTACGAGTGGGTCACCCAACTCATCAGCCACAGATTTATCAACTTCCGTATCTTCACCAACCAGCTCCAATCTCACCTGCTTCCCAAGCTTATTCGAGACATCTCGAACGAGACGAGGAAACTTGGCAAATACTTTTCGAATTGGCACCATGCGAGTTTTCATCACCGCGAGTTGAAGATCTGAGGTCACAAGATTTAGCTGAGCTAACGTCACACCTAATTCACGTACATGCGGTTCGTTTTCATATTGTTCTTCCAAACCAAATCCAAGTTTCATCAAGCGATTACGTCCCAATACCAATTCCCCAACTAAGTTCATTACATGATCTAATCGTCGGGTTTCCACGCGTACAGTCTGGTCTTCTTCTTTACCACCATTTGCCTTAGCGGAGGCTGGCTTGGAAGCTTGAACGGTTCGAGTCGCAACATCTTTCATTTTACCTAGCATTGATGAGAGATTGGCTTGGGGATCTTCCGGAGAGGCTTCACCAACTATAGGAGCGGGAAGTGCATCTACTTCAACATCAGGTTCAGTTGCTACAATTTCAGGTTCAGAATCTTCTGACTTAGGAGAAACAGGTTGGTCTGTCACTTCAGGTTCAGTTTTTGACAAAGAAGATTCAGTGGAAATCTCAGCTGATGAACCATCATTTTCTGAACCACCTTCTGAACCTGAGGCAGCGGTTGCAACTAGATCTCCCGCACTATCCATCGTGAGTGTCAATTTCGTGACAATGGCACTTGTTTCGACATGAGTATCTTCTCCCGTATCACGAATATCCTCTTGTAAAAGCTTAACCGCATCAACAGCTTCCAAAATGATGTCAATAATGAAAGGAGAAACAGTCATTTCTCCTTGTCGAAGTTTATTAAGAAGACTCTCTCCCTGATGGGCAACTTCAACCAAATTCGTAAAGCCAAGAAAGCCAGCCGACCCTTTCATGCTGTGCATGGCTCGAAAAATTTCATTTAGCAAATCGGCATTATTGGGGTCTGATTCTAACTGAACAAAGTGCTGATCCAGAGCCTCCAACATTTCAGAGCCCTCAGCCAGAAAATCATTCAAAATTTCTTTCATCTCATCATTCATGGAATACTCCGCTGTGACGTAAGGCGTAAAAAGTAAGGTGAAAGAATGGGAAAGAAATATTTAGAAATTTTCTATTTCCACCACTTTTACTTTTGACTTCTCACTTTTCTCGATATTTAGTTAAATCCAAATTCCGAAAGAATATCATCAACAAGATCTTGTTTGAGCGAGGTATTTTTAGAAGCTTCTAGCTCCTGTAGCATCTCATAGCCACGCCCTTCTTTTTTCGTCGTTTTATCTTTCTCTTGCAACCCAAAGACGACCACAAGCTTCAAGAGTTTATGTTGCACCTCATCAAGCACTGTCACAAGCTTCGCCACTCGTTGGGCAACAATATCTTGGAAACCAAGCGCGACCGTAATATTCGTGATACGCGTATCGTCAGCGTCCAACAATTCAGTAATAGTCTTCACATTTACCGCCATATCATCTCCCGACATCGTTGGGAGACCCTGCAATAGCTTCTTAATCTGAGCCCTGTTTTCGGTCATTTCGTCCGTGATGACCATTACCTTGTGAGTACCTTCTTCAGTGGTCTTCGCTAAGTCTTTTAAATGTGCCGTCGCTTCCGGTAATTGCTCTGAAGTCGTGGCCAGAGGGACTTTCATCTCTCCGATAGTTTGAGTCATCATTTCAACATACTTCGTCAACTCTCCTAATTCGTCCATGATCGACTGATCAGGTTCTGCAGTCGACTGTTCCTTAGACTCTTCAAAGCCGCGGTCTATCAACATAGAAGTCTCCTTTAATGACTCAGATATTTACTGTGTAATTAGACAGCAAAATAAACAATAGTTACTTTTTAGCAAAAATCTTTTCGAGCTTTTCTTGGAGAGCATCAGCTGTAAATGGTTTCACCACATAGTTGCTAACCCCAGCCTGTACCGCTTCAATAATATTCTCTTTTTGTGCCTCTGCTGTGACCATAAGAAATGGAAGCGACTTCAGATCGGCATCAGCACGAACATTTCGTAACAATTCAATACCTGGCATGACCGGCATGTTCCAATCCGAGACGACCAGACCAAATCCCCCTACCTTGAGTTTCGTCAGGGCATCTTGACCGTTCTCAGCCTCAGAGATATCCGAATAGCCAATCTGCTTGAGCACAGTCTTCACAATACGACGCATTGTTGACATATCATCAACCACTAATACTTTCAGACTTGTGTCTAACATGACTTCAACCCTCCTTCATTAACTCACCGACATTTTTATATGGCGGCAAAACATCTACCCTAAATTCCATAGCCCTCAATATTATTCCCATTTTATAAACACTACGTTTACCTACTCTGACTTCAATCCAGTTCGTTGACATACCCACGCTTTCGGCTAAAAAGAAGGAAATCCTAACCCCCCTGCTGAAGATTTGTTCACCATCAATACATCCCTCCGAAATTCGCAACTTTGAGAACCCGACATTCTCTTGCAGAAAAACTACCAGGACATTATCAACGACGCCTTCACCCTCAAACGTTGACTCTATTTTCGTTTCACCTACCCTCTTAGTTATTTTTTTTGTAGTACACCATCGTCCGTTCCCAAGGAGAAGGACAAAAGAGACTCTCACTGTGATGAAGGACTTCAGAAAACCCAATCATGAGCGCACAGTTTTTTCGAAGGACGTTATAAAATCCTGAAACAATCTGCTGTCGACCTTGTTCATCAAAATAAATGAGGACATTACGACATAACACCAAATCGATATCTTGCATAACCCGAATCTGACTTGGGTCAAAAAGATTCAACCCAAGGAATTTGACACGTTTTTGTAATGATGTCTGGACTTCATAGTGCCCATCGGATAACCAAAAGTATTTCTTAAGTAATCGTGGAGTAATATTCCGAATCGCATAATCGTCATAGCGCCCTTTTCGTGCCTTTGCTAAGACTTCTTCATTCAGGTCTGTCCCAATGATCTCGATGTCCCAGTTCACCAGCTCCGGAAAATATTCAGCAAACATGATAGCCAGAGTATAAGGCTCTTCACCTGACGAACAGCCTGCACTCCAAATTCGAAGTGTTTGCTGATGTTTGCGGCGAGTAATAATCTCAGGGATAAGATGTAGACGTAAGCAATCAATTTGAGCTTGGTCACGAAAGAAAAACGTTTCATTTGTGGTCAGACAATTTACCAGCTCGGCATATTCTTGTTGACGATTTGAATCAAATTGAAGATAGTGATAGTAGTCTTCGAAACTGTCACATGGCACCGCGGCCACACGTCTGCGTAAACCATTCTCAAGTAAGTACTTATTATGTTCAGGAAAGTACAGACCAAGATATAACCGGATATAATCCTGAAATTTTCTATATGTATCCGATGACAGTACAGGATTCATTCGTCTCCTTCAGAGAAGAGAGATCTTTCCCAAGACACCTGGAATACATGGCCCAAGAGAGACAAACCATTCTGTGACTGAATAGAGTTACGAGATAGAACGACTTGAAATGCAATGAATCCTTGAGGAAGATGAGGAGAGGTAAGCGGCATAGATCGGTAACATACGTCCCAACAATCACGATGTCCTGACAAAGAAAAAAAGCGGGGGCAGAGCCCCCACTTTACTTGGTTATGATGACAGGGTAGTAGAACAGAAGTTCATATAACTTATACGTCTGAATAAGGCTAAGTGGAACATGCCAAAAGAATGACTGAATGAGACACCATCATTAATTCAAGCTGAACCGCTCATGGGTACCATTTTGATGGCCAGCGCCTACAGCCGCTTCAATCCCAGCACTTTGAACCCAGGCCTCAATTTCTTCTTTGACGAAACGCCAGTGTTTACCAACCTTGTGACCGGGAAGTCTGCGTTCTCTCGCCAATTTATAGATGGTAGACTTTGGAACTTTTAAGAATGTGGAAACTTCGTGTAATGTGAGCAAATCATTCATTGAGGCACCTCGTTACATATGATTGTTAATGATTTCCGTATCGGAGCGCTGGTTCGTAAACTTGAGGGCTTGTAAAAGAAAATATAGAACAATTAAGTGAATTTATTGCGAAACATTATCATGAGACAGCGTGAGGGAGACCTCATTGCCACTTCCGTGATACCTCACATCTGGAATAAGTGTACGCACAAGAAAAATGCCGCGCCCAGATCCAGCTTTTTGGGGTAACTGATTGACGTCACGCTCCAGTATTGTTTCCCAATCGAATCCTTCACCTTCATCGACAATTCGAAATTCAACCATTCCGTTTTTCACATTATGAGAAAGGGAAAGCTGCACACGCCGTTGGGAAAACTCAGGCATTTCACGACGTGACTCCAAGAGATAATCATACGTATCTTCAATCAAAGCCTTATTTTTTTCTTGAGGAGAAATATTCAAATTTCCATGCTCAATGGCGTTGATGAGCAGTTCTTGGAGAGCGACACGTATTCCGAGTAACTGTTTATCTGAAAGACAGCTAGTCAGGGTTCTCAGAGCCATGTTCACGACACCACCTAGCATTTCTGGAAAATTGTCAATAGTGATGGTGCTCTGAACATCAACCACCACCGGCACGACACATTCCTCTCCCCATTTTTCACGATTGAAGGAACAGGCACGCTCAACCGCTTGTCGCAAGCCACTGAACTCAAAAGGCTTTACCAGATAATCGGACGCACCAGCTTTTAAGGCGGCAACAGCCGCCTGTTCACTCCCAAAACCTGTGACCACAATCACTGGACAGAATGGATGAACGGCCTTGATCTGAGCCGTTAACGAAAGGCCATCTCGATGTGGCATCCGGACATCCGTCACAACAACATCAGGTTTTTCTTCTTCAAATTTTTTCCATGCCTCATCCGCATTGTGAGCTGTAATAACCGAATAGTCCATCATACGAATCGCTTCAGCCATTGCATCAAGAATGGATTGTTCATCATCGACGATAAGAATTTGTTCTGGACTGTAGAGTGTTTTCACGGTTATCCCTAAATTATCGTACTTGCTCTACACTTTCACGGTTATTTCAAGAAGAAACTGAAGGTATGGTCTTTTCAAGAGACAGAGGACTATCTCCAGATGCATGTAATTGGAGGAGAGTGAGAAGTCGACAATACTGCTCCTCAAATTCGATAAATCCCAATTTCAACGCATCCAGATCATTCAACTTTGATAACTTTTCCAATCGAGCGACTGCGGCAGCGGCATGTTGTGCATGTAAGGTCCCCAAGGAACCCTTTAATTGATGTGCATGTTTTTGTAGCCTATGGTAGTCACCAGCATGAAATGCATCTTGAAGTTGCTTCATCACAGAAGGGCTGGACTCGAGAAAAATGGTGATGAGCGTATTCAACAATCCCCAATCACCTTCGACTGCACGCAAGGCAGCCTCAACATCATACGTCCCATCCATATTGTTAGGATGACTCTTCGATGCATTTTCAGCCTTCCATAACTCAGCGTCTTGTTCAGTTTGTTGTATGTGAGCTTTGTGTTGAAAAAGATCAGAAGCCTTCGTAGGTTTACCAAGTCCGCTTGCTAATGTTGGAACCCATTTATTCAGAATCTCTGTCAACTGGTGAGCTCGAATGGGCTTCGCCATGTAGTCGTCCATACCTGCGTCTAAACATTCATCGCGATCTCCCTTCATCGCATTGGCTGTCATCCCAACAATTGGGATATGACTCCTCACACGTTCATCGCCGTTTTCATACTGTTTCCCGGCTAACGCTTCACGCTCGCGAATGGCTCGTGTCGCTTCCAAACCATCCATTTCCGGCATTTGCCAATCCATAAGAATCACATCATACGTTCGCAGGGCACTCTCATTGAATGCTTCATGGCCATTCCACACCAGGGTGACATGACAGCCAAGTTTTTCAAGAATCCATGACACCACCTTTTGATTCACAGGATTATCCTCAGCAACAAGAATGGAGAGCCCTAGATTATCTTGCGATCGGGGTCCAACCGGATTCAATTGCCTAGAAGAAGAACAATCTCTTTCAGCCATTACTGTCTCTCGAACACGGGATGGCTCTCGTATACTGTTGGACTTCAACGTAAAACACTCAAGAAATTGAGTCTGATGTACGGGCTTACTCAAGACCATGTCAACACCATTCTGTTTCCATCTCTGATCTAACGTACGTCCACCAAAAGGAACAAGAGCAATAATTTTTATATTTCGAAGTAGAGGATCAGCCTTAACGGCTTGAATAAAATTTTGTAAATATGTGTCAGAGATTTGTGAATCGACAAAGACCGTCGTATAGGGAAGAGGTTCTTTCGAGGCCTGACGCAACCACGTCCTAGCCTCTGTACAATCAGCCGTTCCTGCTGATTGCATCTCATATCGTTGAAACAGGTTATTCATGGCTCGAGTAGTTGCCGAGGGACAACCAACACAGAGAACATGCTGCGTTCGCAAGAAAGCATATTCTTCGGATGGAACAGCAGCATAGTCTTGGTCAATAGCAAACGGGATCTGACACCAGAATGTTGCACCACCACCCTCGTTCGTCTCGACTCCTAGCTCACCTCCCATCAATTCAACAAGTTGACGTGAAATGGCTAACCCTAGTCCTGTTCCACCATATTTCCGAGTCGTCGAAGCATCGGCTTGAGAAAAAGCGCGAAATAATCGTTCCTGAGCCTCAGGAGAAATTCCGATGCCTGTATCCTTGACAGAAAAGCGTATCTTCACAGAAGACGGAGAATGAGAAACATCTGACACTTGTCGATTCATTGGCGCAACCTCGATAAACACCTCTCCCTGATCAGTAAACTTTATTGCATTCCCAATAAAATTTGTGAGAATCTGACGAAGACGATTCGGATCACCTTGCAGTGCATTCGGGATATGGAAGTCGACAAAACCTGCTAAATCGAGCCCTTTTTTGTGAGCTCGTTCGGAAAACATATCCAACACTTCTTCAAGAAGTTGTTGAACACGAAACGAAATAATCTCAAGATTAAGTTTCCCAGCTTCAATTTTTGAAAAATCCAGAATATCATTGATGATCATCAAGAGCCCATCGGCCGAAGATTTCACTAATTTCGTACATTCCACTTGCTCTGATGACAATGGCGTATCCATTAACATCTCCGTCATGCCAATTACACCATTCAGTGGTGTACGAATTTCGTGACTCATTGTCGCGAGAAATTCGGCTTTCGCTTTTGTAGCGGCTTCGGCTTTTATCAGAGCAGAATCCAACTCACGATTTTTACATTCAAGCTGATTGGCAAAGGCCGCTAATTCATTAGCGGCCATCTTTTGTTCAGAAATATCCAAGCCAAATCCACGCACTAATCCAAGCTCTGGATGAGGACTAAACAACCACGCATATTGACGCTGGCCAACATTCACTTCTAAATCACGTCGAATAACATTCTCTTCCAAACATTCCTGAATAAGACTCGTAAAATGTGGAGGAAAGGCGGCAGAAAAACCAGAAGACCGGATATCAGCTTCTTGCATCAAACTTGTCATTTCTGGGTTGGCATATAAGAGACTTCCTGATGCATCCACTTCGATAATGGGAAAAGGACTTTCCTCGGGAATCGAGGCCAACTGATGGGACTCTGCACGTAATTGAATTTCCGTGCTTAAATCACGGAAGGTGATCATCACTCCAGTCCCCCCCACGTCTTGCAAAGAAGAGGCAGACAATTCCACCGAACACCATTCAGCATGCCGTGTCCGTAATTCCACTCGAGGAACCCAAATCATGGTTTGTGAATCTATACATCTAGCAAGAGGACAAAAAGCTGTATCATGATTTGACTCTTGAGCCATGCATCCAAATACATCGTGAGCAGATTTTCCAACAATGGAAGATTCGCTCCACCCCAACATTCGTACTCCAGCATGATTCAGTGATAAAATTTCTCCAGATTCACTCATCAAACAGACGCCAATAGATAACGTTTTGAGCAATGCTTGATTTAAAGCTTGCTGGCAACGATATTCGTGTTCTAAGTTGGCACTGTCTCGACTATGCATAAGTATTCAGTATAAATGGGAATGTAGAATGTAAACGCCGTCTCTCTCGTAACTAGTCGTCAGATTCATCATTGATTCGTTTTTAAAAATATTTCCCTACATCAATTTTGTATTTTGCGGGATCAAGAATGGCCTGAATCACCCGCTCCTCCTCTAAAGTATTGGTAGTCGAGAGATCTTGATCAATTGGTGGATCATACAACTTTCCATGTGAATCAACGATAACTTTCACAACGGGCTTCAAACGTTCAGATGCATTGACTTTCAACACAATAGCCCGCTCTCCCGTTGACAAACTCACAAGGCTCCCAATGGGATAGACTCCTAGACAGCTGATAAGGGCCTCAACTGATATAGCGCGCAGAGTCCCAAGCTTTGCTTCCTGATAAAGTTTCCGTATGGCTAATGCTGTCGGCAAACATGGCGGAGCACCCCAAGGACTGATGAGAGTATCAAAGTGGTCAATAAACCCTACAACCTCGCTCAGAGAAGAAATACGATCCGTTGTTAAGCGATTCGGATACCCAGATCCATCTTGACGTTCGTGATGTTCAGCGACCACTCGTCGAACATCTACTGGAATCGTCGGGCAAGAATCTAAAATGGCTAAGCCTAGTTCGACATGACGTTTAAATAATGCCTCTTCCTCATCAAACAAATTGTGCCGACGTCTATGAATATTACGAGGAATACGAACGTGACCGACATCATGCAACAACCCCCCTAGCGCTAAGACTTGCAATGACTCATCATCAAATTTGAGTTGAATACCAACCATAATTGATAGCACTGCTACATCCACGACATGTCCATACAATGCCTTATCAAAGGCTCGAAGATTTTGAATCAACATAGCCTCAACCATGACTTCGCCCTGACTCAGAACTTGACTAAGAAGTGCTTCTACCATGTGCTGCAATTTGGGTTGATCGATCGCATCTCCGGTTTTCACGCCTTCAAATATGGATTCGACGGCTGTTACCGCGTCATCTCTTGCGGCTTGTGCGGCTGCATGTGCGAAAACGGCCTGCCGACCTGCGAGATGAGGAAACGTTCCCGACCCCGACGTCTCAACGGTTTCCATGGACTCGCCTGATGAACCAACACCATCAACTGCCTCCTCAGACTGATCCAGTCTTTCAGTCGTCTCAATGCATTCCAGGTGAGAGTATTCGTCTTCACCTTCCGTCACATCCAAGCCACAGGACGGGTCAATCATGACTTCCTTAATATTAGACTTCAGGAGTAAATCTACTTCTTTCTGATTTTCCAACAAACGATTGTGTCGAAAAAAAGGAGATTTCCACCAAGACTCGTCAACTCCAACTAAAAACATTCCAACCTTGAGCTGACTCGTCGGTATACGCTTACTGTTTAGGGAAGAGGAAGTACGTGAGAGAATTGTGGATTCCTTTGACATAGGATCGTCGCAACATAAAGACTAACGAGATAAGGCTTTGAAGATAGAGCATCTGCTCTGCAAACGATACTACTGCACCCCAGCTGGAGATCGATGAGAAAGTTGTTTAGCCTCTTCAATTGTGGACAACACTTGAATCATTTTAGGAAC
Organism: Nitrospirales bacterium; assembly: GCA_049607825.1. Taxonomy (GTDB): domain Bacteria; phylum Nitrospirota; class Nitrospiria; order Nitrospirales; family UBA8639; genus JAGQKC01. The sequence goes on along the minus strand of JBMYWX010000088.1, from coordinate 450 downwards.
ATTCGCCAGGTCGAGAACTTGTCGTACATATGCCTGAGGACTCACAATGGTTAATTGTGCTTGTTTAATTTTTAGGTTTTGATGAGAAATCACCAGAAGGCCCAATGCGGAGCTATCAACAAAGGTGACGGCTTCCATGTTGAGGATGACATGTGGGCACCCTTCCTGTTGAAGGCGTTCGAGTATATCTTTAAAGTTTTTCCTCGCACCAAAATCAA
>JBMYWX010000088.1:0-222 GCA_049607825.1 Nitrospirales bacterium | reverse complement strand
CCTTCCCTCGAGAACGAGAATCATCACGCCATTTTCTGGTTGCTCTGTAATTTGCATAAACTCCTCCTTGAAAGTATCGAACGAACCCCCATTACTGCATGATAGGTACAAACGGTGAAACGGAAAGAGAAAATATTCTCATGTCTTTCACAGATCCCAAGAATTTACCTTTTTTTATTGTCGGATACCATGAGTGAAAATAAAGAAAAATTCGAAACAATA
>JBMYWX010000087.1:0-11503 GCA_049607825.1 Nitrospirales bacterium | reverse complement strand
GCCAGTTCTTTATCTTTGTGATAGCGCTTCATAAAGAACTCACGCTTATTATTGCGTAAGCGTCCGCCTTCTCCTCTCATGGCCTCAGAGAGTAAAAAAGGAGGACTCGAAGGTAAATACAGCGCTGTGGGATGAAATTGCACAAACTCCATATCTTCGAGTACAGCCCCGGCCCTTAGGGCCATGGCCATCCCATCACCAGTAGCACTGGCGGGGTTCGTTGTGCGTGCATAGGCTTGGCCTGCACCGCCAGTAGTGAGCACGGTCGCAGAAGCTTGGATCAGTTTTAATTCACCAGTGTGTTCTTCTAACACGATTGCTCCACAACATTGGCCATCGAGGACGAGTAGATCGATGCTGAACTGATTTCCTATCCACGTGATCGACGTTTGTTGGCGGGCGCAGGCGGTGAGCACTCTCACCATTTCACTGCCAATAGCATCCCCGCCTGCGCGGAGAATTCTGCGCCGGCTATGAGCACCTTCGTGCGCAAAGGCAAGTTTTCCCTTAACTTTGTCAAACTTGGCACCCCAGGCTAGCAATTCTTCAATCCGGGCTGGCCCTTCTTGGACAAGTGTCTTCGTGGCAGACTTGCGACACAGTTGATGTCCTGCCTTCATCGTATCGGTGAAATGCAAGTCGACGTTGTCTTCCTCACTTAATGCGACTGCGACACCACCTTGGGCAAAAAATGTACTATTTTCCTGTGGACCTCCTTTGGCAACCATGAGGACACGTCCATGGTTACAGAGTTCCAATGCCGCCCGAATCCCTGCGACGCCGCTCCCGATGACAAGGAAGTCCGTGTCAAGAATTTGCGTGATTTTTTTTGGAGTAGTACGGGGCAATGGTTGTTTCGAGAATAAAGGTTGTACGGTAATACGTCGTATAGGAACGGAAGTCTAGATGTAATTATGACATGGCTTGTCGATCAGCCATTCCAAAGGGTAGGTCCCCTTCCACGCCAGTGAGGAGAATGACGTGCGTGCCACTCCAATGAAGAGTCCCCTGGCCGCGAGCCTTCACGGTTTGTTGTTCGTTGTTGTTTTTCCATTCACCTTGCCAAGAGACTTGAACTGAGATGAGGTCTCCATTTATGACAATGCGATCAATCAGTAGGTCTAGAAAAATATCTGGATAAGTCTGAAAGTCTTTCTGTATCCCTTGCTCCCATGTGATTAAATTTTCAAGTGGGAGGAGTAGATCGTTGGTCGCAGCTTGGTCATGGGCAATATATGCTTGCTGTAAAGATTCGACGGCCTTGACTATCCGTTCAAATCGGGCGTGACTTTCTGGATACCGTGGTGGGGTGGAGGAACAACTGGTCAAAAATCCTGTCTGGCATAGGACAGCAAAGACCAGTGCTAGCGGAATGGTGTTGGATCGCCAATGCACGAGCACATTATACAGAGTCATTGTGAGAAAAGGTCAAGTAGATAGGGGAGTCGCAAAGATTTGAACAGGCAAGGCTAGAGTTGATTGGGAGCTTGGTCCATTCTTGACACCTTTTATTGGCCTGTGATACTTACAAGGCTCTGGTTTTTTTGAGCATTTTGTTGATGTAAGCGTAGCATCTGATAGAATTTCGACATTCGTTACACAGTTTAGGGCATAAGGAAACGACATATGGCCAGTGTAGTCAAAAAACGGCGAAAAAAAATGCGTAAGCATAAGCATAAAAAGCTCCGTCGTCGAATGAAATTCGCACGTCGTCGATAATAGACGAATGTTCTGAGGCATAGGGGTGAATGACTCAGGGGAAAACAGCACGAATTCGAATTCGATCATCTCTTAACACCTATGTTGGGAGTTTGCTAGTTCCTCCTATGCGGAATAGGATATCTGACGTACTCAATGATGAGTCGGTGCTATTTATTAATCTGACTGACGTTGTCGTCAACGATACCGAGCAGTCAGATTTTGTGGCGTTAAATAAAAATATGATTGAGTCGGTGACTCAATTAGAGTAAGAAACCATGATAGAGTATTCAGTTGGGGTACTGTTTACGTGATGCTGAATCATCCATGTGACATTAAAAACGCAACATGGTATCAAGAGAATAGGACAACCATGTTCTAGGATTTCCTACTCGTTTTCTTTTCAATCTCTCTACTGTTAGGTCCCAGCCTCTTAGACGTTTTTCTCCATCCCACAACCCTAGTTTTTTCTCGTACGTTTGGAAATAATCTATGGCCATTTTTTCTCGCTTCTTTCCATTCCTCAGACCGTACATTTCTCAGATGATCCTCTCTGCCTTGTTAGTCATGGGAGTTGCAGCCCTGAATCTCATTCTCATAAGGTTTGCCGGAAATTTATGGGATCTGATTACGGTTCAGCGTGATTTGTCTCAACTCACTTCTGCCATCTGGATTTTTCTCGCGCTCATGGTTGGTCAAAGCCTTATGTCTATGGTGCATAGTTATTTGACCTCTCAGGTATCTCAGCGAGTTGTGGCTGATTTCCGTGCTCACTTATTCGGTCATTTTCAACGCTTATCCCTCAATTTCTTTTCCAAGCGGCGCACTGGGGAAATCGTGTCTCGTTTGATGAATGATGTGGGCGTCATTCAGTCGACGTTGACGGAAACACCTATTGACTCAGCTAAGCATCTGGTCACTGTCATTGGTGGGGTTGGGTTCTTGGTTGTGATGAATTGGCGTTTATGCGGGCTCATTCTGTTGCTTTTGCCGATGCTAGCCCTTGTGGCGCGTCTATTTGGACGGCGACTGAAGTCCCTCTCAACAGAAATTCAAGATCATACAGCTGCACTCACGACATTAATTGAAGAAGTGGTGTCCGGCATTCGCATTGTCAAATCTTTTGTGCAATCAGGACGGGAGGAAGTGCGTTTTCGAGCGGTCATGGATAGCCTGGTGTCAACGACCATACGACGCACAGCCATTTTGGCTGTCTTTATTCCAGTGATTACCTTACTGACCTTTACCGCAGCTATTGCGGTTCTTTGGTATGGCGGAAAGCAAGTGATCGAAGGAACCATGTCACCTGGAGATCTTTTTGCCTTTGTGCTATTTGCGGGAATATTAATTGGTCCCTTCGGATCGGTTGCTCGGGTCTTTGCTCAGATCAAAGAGACGCAAGGTGCGACGGCTCGGGTATTTGAGATTTTGGACGCTCACCCAGAAATTTGTGACGCTCCTGACGCGAAGCCTCTCCCAGCCATTCAAGGACAGGTCAAGTTTAACCAGGTGCGATTTGCCTATGATTCTCGGCAGGAGGTGCTGTCTTCCGTATCATTTGACATTCAAGCAGGTGAACGGGTGGCTCTTGTCGGTCCTACAGGGTCTGGGAAATCAACAATCGTCAATCTGTTGCATCGGTTTTATGATCCGATGGCTGGGGCCATTTTGGTGGATGGCTATGACCTGAGAACCGTTCAGTTAGATAGCTTGTATCGTCAGATAGGGTTAGTGCCGCAGGAGACTATTTTATTTGGGGAAACCATCTTCGAAAACATACGGTATGGAAATTCTGGTGCGAGTACCGAGGAGGTCTATGCAGCGAGTCAAGCGGCCAATGCTCATGAGTTTATTCTATCTTTTCCCGATGGTTATCAAACGTTAGTTGGAGAAAAGGGAATAAACCTATCTGGAGGCCAGCGGCAACGTATTACTATTGCACGAGCATTTTTGAAAAATCCACGGATCTTAATTATGGATGAGGCGACTTCAGCCTTAGATAGTCAATCTGAAACACTCGTGCAGTCGGCTCTTAATAATCTGATGGCTGGTCGAACCACATTGATTATTGCCCATCGCTTCACGACAATTCAAACCGCTGATCGGATTCTTGTTCTACATCAGGGGCGTATTGTTGAAGAAGGAAAACATGGGGCATTGCTTGAACGGCAAGGACTTTATCATCAGCTCTATACTCTACGTATGGCCGAATGGAATCGTGAGATTGACATGTCAGGCGAGGGGTTGAAGCGTCAAGACATGAAAGAAATTCGTGCTGATTCTTCTCAGGAGATATGACTGACGAAATAGTCGCGAAAGAGGTTACCGAATCTTTGAAAGGTCGGCCTCAATGTTGAATAGCTTTCCATCTGGAAAAAAGACCGCCAATGTACTAGCTGTTTCTGGGTCAAAATCTGCATATGCAAATCGTGCGGTAAATCGAGAGCGGTAACTGGGAATGTTGCCTGGGTTTTTCTTGCCACGTTCGGCTGCCCCAACATCAACAGGACGAGCCATCTTAGATCCTTGTCGGAGGGCTATATCGACCCCTTCAGCAAAAAACTCTTCATCTCCACATAGCCGAACTTCTACTTCGAGATATGGCATCTGTAAAATTTCTTGAACCTTGGTCTCGGGCATTCGAACAGTTTTCTTTTGGCGTTTGGACTCAGCTGCTTCCCGTCTGCCAAAGTATTCGAGCCAATAGTAGCGTGTACGCAGAATGGCATGAGGGCCACACGGTTCTTTTTCTGGGTCAGCGCCCACGCGAATTGCCTGTTCCGCAGTTTTCATAATCGCAGCCACATCTTCGACCTTTTCTGCTTTTTCCATCGATCCGCGTCCATCAGATAACGCTTGATTTGCCTGTTCCATGGTGAGGTGAATATCAATGGCCTGTGCCTGATTCGTGGTGGCCTCTACCGTCAGGAACCCACATGTCAGCATTGCGAGCAATACAAGTTTGACAGCGAGCACATGGTGGGTCCGCATGGTTGATCCTCCTGATGTTCTAGTCTTCTACACGTATCTGAAATTTATAAATACTGATGACAACGCTGAGTTACTGGGGGCGCATGAAAATAGAGATTGTAGAAAACCGAATGAAGCATTGCAATCCCTTGGCCGTCTCTCCTGTTAAGTCACGATCTCGAAAGCCTAGTGAATGCTGCTATTGCAGGCAAGACTGCTTGAGGAAGTGAGATAAATAGTTGACTCTCTATCGAAAGTTGGGTAAATTACATTTACGTCATGCGGAGGTGGGCCGTCCCGACTACGGCGCCAACATCCGGGTATCCCGCCTAACTAAACATTCCCCATCCAAATTTTATATTTCAATTAATTTCATTCATTCTATGCGTGTGAACGAATCAGCGAAAGCGTCTCTTGGAGGTTTTATGGACAGTGAGTCAATTGAAAAAGTCTATACAAACTATGCAGTAATGTACGATCAAACGTTCGGTCGAATGGTTCAACAATCAAGAGAGTCGGCTGTGCGTGGGTTGGGGGTGCAAGCAGGAGATCGAGTGTTAGAAGTCGGGATAGGGACGGGGGAGGCTCTGCCTTTATATCCTCGAAATTGTGAAGTCTTGGGCATCGATTTCTCAGAAGGAATGTTGAAAAAAGCTCGTAAACGGATGCAGACACATCAACTTGATCATGTGACATTACGACACATGGATGCCTCACAGATGGAACTTGAAAGTGATTCGTTTGATATCGTAATGGCGGCCTATGTCGTCACCGCAGTGCCAGATTATCGACCGGTGGTTAGCGAAATGATTCGAGTGTGTAAGCCTGGTGGTCGTATCATCATGTTGAATCATTTTAGTAATGGTAATAAAATGATTGCCGCTGTCGAAAAAATGATTTCACCTCTCTGTAAACACATTGGATTTCGAACAGATTTGTCGCTGAACACTGTTTTAGAGGGGACGACTCTTGTTGTAGAACGGAAAAAGAAGGTGAACCCGCTTAGGTTTTGGCATCTTGTTGAATGTGTCAATCAGAAAAATGGACATGCCATTCCGGCTGCCGCTGTTACGTAACCAGTCCATGCCGCCGTCCTCTCATCGATTCCTTTTTTCAGTTGGCTGTACCCACAGCTATCCTACCGAATTGAGATACGCATTGCTCTGTGAATAAGACTCCATGAGACTCGCACATTGCCTTCAACATGTTCCATTTGAGGGGCCTGGTATATTCAAGCTGTGCCTTGAGAGACATGGCTATGAAGTTCGCCAACACCTTGTACCTGAGCAAGGTCTTCCTTCTGAATTGGGAGACTTTTTGCTCATTATGGGTGGTCCAATGTCTGTCAATGATCCAGACCCATGGATTGCAGATGAACTGATATTTATTCAAGCAGCCTTATCAAAAAATATTCCAGTTGTTGGGGTCTGTTTCGGTTCCCAATTAATTACGCGAGCGTTAGGGACATCGGTGACCCCAAGCGAATATTTTGAAATTGGCTTGGTTCCTATTACGTTGAGTGAAGATGGACACCTAGATTCCGTCTTTCAATCGATGCCTCGCACATTTGATGTTTTTCAATGGCATGGGGAAGGGTTTGAGTTACCCCAGAACACCGTACTCCTTGCCAGCTCAGAACGCTATCCCGTTCAGGCGTATCGTTATGGAACACATGTGTATGCATTCTTGTTCCACCTCGAACTAGATGTGTCTGGGGTTGAAATGTTGTGTCGCGAATGTCCTGAAGACGTGACACGCGGAGGTGTCTCTCCAGAGGTTATTCTGTCTAAATCGGCCCCAGCATTCCCGCAACTTCATGATTGCGCAGGACGACTTATCGCTCACCTCGCCTCTGATTCTATCTAACAAATTGTTCGCAATGCTCTCACGTTGAGATATATGACAACGGTCAATTCTTGATTACTCCCCTTGACCTGAAGTAACGTGAACGTCTTATATCGGTGACCGTCGAGTTGATCATCGAGTTTTCCAAACATATCTGTCTCATAAGCATCAGGAAGGAGTAAAGATTCATGGGTGGATTTCCTATCACATATGCAGATCGTATTCGAACCTTGCCGCCATATTTATTTGCGGCAATTGATGAGATGAAACAAAAAGCCATTGAAAAAGGTATGGATATTATCAATCTCGGGATAGGGGACCCTGATCTTCCTACGCCTGAGCCAATAATCGAACGGCTCAAACAGGTGGCCGGTGATCCGAGGCATCATCAGTATCCATCCTATGATGGCATGTTGTCTTTTCGTACTGCAGTAGCTGAGTGGTATAAACGACGCTTTAGAGTCGAGGCAGACCCACGAACAGAAATTGTGACATTAATTGGATCGAAGGAAGGGATTGGTCATGTCCCTCTAGCCTTCATCAATTCTGGAGATGTTGTATTGGTCCCGAGTCCTGGCTACCCAGTCTATCCTGTGGCGACGAGCTTTGCTGGAGGAACGTCATATTTCATGCCTCTAGTTAAACAAAATAGGTTTCTTCCTGACTTTGAAGCTATTCCGAAGGACGTAGCACAAAAAGCTAAGCTCATGTTTTTAAATTCTCCCAATAATCCTACTTCCGTTGTTGCGGACAAAGATTTTTTTAAACGTGTCGTTGAATTTGCTCAAAAGAATCAAATCATCGTGTGCCATGATGCAGCGTATACAGAGATATACTATGATGGGAAACGTCCTCCGAGTTTCCTGGAAGTCGATGGAGCCAAAGATGTTGGGATTGAATTCCACTCCCTTTCCAAAACATTCAACATGACTGGCTGGCGAATTGGATTTGCCGTAGGGAATAAAGACGTCATTGGTGGATTGGGAAAAGTGAAAACCAATATTGACTCTGGAGTCTTTCAGGCCATTCAAGAGGCTGGCATCACGGCATTGGAGACTGATGACCAACTGACTGATGGCCTTCGAGCGATTTATCAAGAGCGCCGTGATATTCTTGTTCCTGGATTAAAAAGTCTTGGTTTGTCACTTGATAATCCAGCCGCCGCTTTTTATGTGTGGATTGAAGTACCCAAAGGATTTACTTCCGCCTCATTTACGGCTCATTTGATCGAAAAAGCTGGTATTGTCACGACTCCAGGCAATGGATTTGGCGATCCAGGCGAAGGATATATTCGAATGACCGTAACCACTTCAAAAGAACGACTAGCCGAAGCCGTAGATCGGATGAAAAAGATTGGCTGGTAACCTGAAGCGCGAGTAAGAAATGAAAAGTAAAAGGTAAGAAATTAGGGACGGAGAAAGGGGCCTAACCTGATCTTTCTATTGCTTCTTACTTCTTACTCCTAACTTTTTACATGAACTTCTCATGTTAGGGCGAACGGATATGCATTCTGAAACTGTCTTTATTGGCTTTGGATCTAACTTGGGTGACCGACAAGAGCTATGCGATCGAGCAGTTGCACTCATAGGCCTGATGCCTCATTCGAAAGTCATAGGGGTGTCATCTTATTATGAAACCAGCCCTGTAGACCCGAATGGGATATTGGGAGATACCTGGTTTTATAATGGTGTCGTGAAGCTCGACACATCACTTGTGGTCCGAAAACTTTTTGATATCTGTCAAGAAACGGAGAGAGCGTTGGGTCGAGATGATGATAATCGAGCCGGCCCACGAACCATGGATTTTGATGTATTGTTCTATGGACAACACATCATAGATGAAGCCGATCTTACCATCCCACATCCCCGCCTGCATCTTCGTCGATTTGTTCTCGAGCCATTGGTTGAACTAGATCCCCAATGGAACCATCCGACATTCGATCGGTCGCTGAAAGAACTTTTCGATGACCTCGATGACTCGAGCAAAGTTCGAAAGTTAGAGTTGACTCCGGGTTCACGCTATGGGAATCGACCAACCTGTGCATCTCCCACCAACGAATAAATGAAAATTATTCGATCAGTAAACGGACTCCGACGCTGGAGGCGAGCGCAAGTTTCTGAGCAATCGGTGATTGGTTTTGTTCCAACGATGGGTGCGTTTCATCTTGGTCATGAATCTCTCATGCAACGTGCCCGTCGTTCTTGTCACATTGTGATCGTGAGTATATTTGTGAATCCACTTCAATTTGGTCAAAATGAAGATTTAGATGAGTATCCTCGTCCTCGACAAACTGACCTGGCATGTTGCCGGAACCAAAACGTGGACGTGGTATTCATGCCTAGGCGTAAGGATCTTTACCCTCCAGATTTTCAAACTTCGGTGGAAGTGAGTCGTCTGGCCAAACGTTGGGAAGGCGCGAATCGCAAGACACATTTTCAAGGGGTTACGACTGTTGTGACGAAACTGTTGAATCTTGTGAGTGCTCATCGAGCCTATTTGGGACAGAAAGATTATCAGCAGTGTTGTGTTATCAAACAAATGGTGAGAGATCTTAATCAGGACACACGTATTGTGATGTGTCCAACAGTACGTGAGACGGATGGGTTGGCGTTAAGTTCGAGAAACAAGTACTTGAATGCTTCGGCGAGGAAAACCGCCCCGATCCTCTATCAGGCATTATGTGTTGCGAGTCAAGTGATGAGAAAGGGCGAAAAGTCAATCACGAAGATAGAGGCCGTGATGCGAGGGTTTGTCAGAAAGGATCCTAAGGTCAAAATTGATTACCTTACGGTGTGTGATTCAGAAAGCCTTGATCCATGCAAAGAAGTCCACGGGAAGGTGGTTTTGCTTGGGGCTGTTCGTCTTGGCAAAACGCGGCTTCTAGATAATCTACTTGTGAAAGTGCCGACCTGAGAGAACGCTCTTGTATAGTTCAAAAGCTTAGAGATACGTTTCTGATGGAATTTGGGATTGTAATGCTACTCGGACACGCGATTCTTCTGCCTCAAGTTGTCCAATGATCAGGTCAGCACCTTCTATCGATCCTCCGCGTCCCAGCTGTTCAAGCGCAAAGCAGGCATCGGCTAATGGGGTAGCTCCGATGTTACGACAACTCCCTTTAAACCCATGAGCAGCTTTCATAAGAGCGTCGGTATCTTCTTGTTCGATGGCTTCTCGAATGCCTGTGAGATGTCGGGGAATGTCGTCGAGAAATTGGTTAATGACTGAATTGAGAAATTCGGGATCTTCATCTCCTCCTAATTCTCGAAGCTCATTCAGAATGTCCATATCTAAGGGAGGAACCTCTTCAGCATGGTCAGGGTTGACCTGAGCCGACGTATCTTGCAGGGTATCGGTCTCGATGAGATGTTCGTGAGCTGTTGGTTCTCGACGCGTCCATTTGCCTAAAGTCTTTTCTAAGAGTTCAAGGCTGATGGGTTTAGGCATGAAATCATCCATGCCCGCATCAATGCATCGCTCACGGTCACCTGACATAGCATTCGCTGTGAGGGCAATGATAGGTATGCGGTGAGGAGTAAGGGATAAGGTGCGGGATGTATGCTGTGTTTCCTCTAACTTTTTATTTTTCGCTTCTACCTGCTCCCATGTGCGTATCTCACGCGTGGCTTGAATGCCATCCATTTCAGGCATTTGACAATCCATGAGGATGACGTCATAGGCCAATCGAGTCACGGCATCAGCGGCCTCCCGTCCGTTCATTACCACATCAACTCGATATCCTAATTTATGCAGCATCTTTATCGCGACTTTCTGGTTGACGAGATTATCTTCTGCGAGTAGGAGGTGACCTCGTGTCTGTTTTTCTTCTTCCTCAAGGGTATGTCGTGTGATTAATAGAGGTGATTCGTCGTGGTGTTCTTCGTGAGCAGGAGGCGATTGTCCCATCACTTTTGTTAAGCAACGATAGAGATGCTCCTGGCGTACAGGCTTTGTCAGATACGCCAGGAATCCGGCATCCTTCGCGAGACGGGCTTCCCCGCGCTTGCCGAGAGAAGACAACATGATAAGTCGGCTATCAACTAAGAGAGGATCATCTTTGACGAGCTGAGCAAAGTCGACTCCACTCATATCTGACAGTTGTTGATCAGCAATAATGATGTCGCACGGTGTCTCTGTCGAGGCAGCTTCCCGTAATAGATTGAGAGCTTCTGAAGCGTTGGCTGCCAGTGTGCATCTCATTCCCCAGATTTGTGCGTAGTGGTCGATCAAAAATCGAACGGTATCGTTGCTCTCAACGAGACAGGCATGGACTCCACGCAGACTCGTTCGTGCTGAAGGTAGTTGGACTTCACTGTTGTCTCGAGGAAAGGGGATGGTAAACCAAAATTCACTACCTTCACCTTGAGCACTTATAATCCCGATCGACCCTCCCATAAGTGCAACGATTTGTTGGCAAATCGCCAATCCAAGCCCGGTGCCACCGTATTTTCGAGTTGTTGAACTGTCAGCTTGTGTGAATGATTGGAAGAGGCGTCCTTGCGCCTCTTCCGATAAGCCAATGCCAGTATCTGTGACCGAAAAGCGAATCACGACCTGTTCCTCTTGTTCATGTTCGACCGAGACATGAACGACGATTTCGCCTGTTTCGGTAAATTTAATTGCGTTGCCAACGAGATTCATGAGGATTTGACGAATACGGCCTGGATCTCCTTTCAGAATGTATGGTGTCGTCGCATAAATCAATGACACGAGCTCAAGTCCTTTGGTCGAGGCTCGCTCTGAGAGTAATTCAAGGACTTCCTCAACAGAAGTTCGTATGTCAAATTCTATGGATTCAAGCTCAAGCTTCCCGGCTTCATTTTTTGAGAAATCGAGAATATCATTGATAAGGTCAAGTAAAAGCTGTCCTGAATGTTGTACCGTTTTCGCAAGGTCCTGCTGTTCTTCTGTCAAGGAAGTTTCTAGCAACAATTCAGTCATCCCAATCACGCCATTCATAGGCGTTCGAATCTCATGACTCATCGTTGCC
>JBMYWX010000086.1:0-11683 GCA_049607825.1 Nitrospirales bacterium | reverse complement strand
ATGGTTCGAGTTATATCGGGTTAGCGCTTCTTTTCGGTATGTGGACTATGACGCTCATTCGACCCAATCGTGAAATTTTACCGATGAGACCAAAGCAAAGACCATAACCGACTCCGTTTTCACGTTCAGTCTTGCAGAGAGTAGAAGGAGGGAATATGCCTCATAGTTCAGCATTCGAAAGACTGGTTCAGCAAGCTAAAAAGTCTATAGAGGAGATATCAGTAACTGAGGTCAAGGTGTGGCTAGAACGAGGCGAGGCTTTCTATTTTATTGATGTACGAGAAGACCATGAATGGGAAAATCGCCATGCTGCCGGTGCCATTCACATCGGTAGAGGCATTCTTGAGCGAGATATTGAGAGACGTATTCCAGACACCGCGGCTTCAATTGTACTGTATTGTGGAGGAGGATATCGTTCTGTATTAGCAGCCATGAGTTTAGGAGAGATGGGCTACACGGAGGTCCGATCAATGGCGGGTGGATTGAAGGCTTGGGAGAATGCTGGCTACTCAGTAGTTCAAGATGACGTGTGATGCCGGGGGGTGAGCTTGAGTATTATGATACCCATCCACTCAAGCACCACGCGTCTTTTAGGTCAAACGAGACTCTTGTCGTTACGTTCTCCGAGCGTTATTTGTAACGTTTGTCAAATTCTTTCACAACCTCGTTAGTAATATCGAGGCCACGTTTTGCATAGAGTACAATTTTTAAAGTGGTTGCACTACCTTTATCGATGACCATGGCGAAGCCATGTCGTTTGGCAACGGTGCTTGTCGCAGTTTCAATTTTTTTCATATATTCTTGGACGAGCTCTTTTTGTTTCATTCCAAGTTCACGTTGGTATTCTTGCCCACGTTTTTGAAACTCTTGAAACTTTCGGGTAAAGACTTCTTGCTTTTTCTTGACGCTCTTGTCTTTTGAGCCTTCTAACTTTTTTAAGGCAGTCTGAAGCACTTCTAATTCTTTTTGGTCAGCCTTCAGAACATTTTCCCGAGCCTGCGCATGTTCTTTGAGGGTTGCAAGAGCTCGACTTCCTGCTTTTGATTTTTCAATGACAGATTGAGGATCAACAATGGCAATCTTAAAAGAGTCTTTTGCCAAGGCAAGTGTGCTTGGACCCATCAGGAGGATGCCCAAACTCAAAGTGAGAAAGATGTGAGATGTGGTCCAAGGTCTCGTTTGCATTGACGGTCTTACCCTTCTCATGGTTGTATTCTCCAAAGGCATGTGTGTTAAGGGAAATGGTGAACGGTTGAGATGTGAAAGTCGTTGTATCTAGTTGAATCCGCTTGCACGAACGTTTCTGTCAATTGACGGGTAATGGGACTGAGGGTAACGATGGCAATCGTTCGTGTCAAGAGTAATTCGAATCCTTAGATTTGTCAGGTTGCCAGATAGAGGGGCAATCTTAGGAGTCAGTGGCTCGGAGGATGAACATCTTAGTGATTCGATTATGAACATTGTGTGTTTTGGCGACAGTCTAACCACGGGGTTTCAAGCTCCAACGATTGAGGTGCCCTACTATCAGGAGACACCTTACGGAGCTTTTCTCCAAAAATGGTTTGGTCCACGAGGTACCGTTATTGTGCGAGGTGTGAATGGAGAGTTAACGCGTGACATGGTTCAGCGGTTTGCTCGGGATGTACCTACGGGCTCTTCTCACTCGGTCGTTATACTTGGTGGAACCAATGATCTCAGTGCTCAAGTTCCGACGACACGTATCATAAAAAATTTAGCACGCTTGTATGAAGATGCACAGGCGGCCCAGATCCACCCGGTTGCTGTGACGATTCCTTCATTGCGGATCGTTGATGGACTGGAGGGCGCGGAATTTTTAAGGGAGCACATTGCCCGTCGACTGGAGCTGAATCAATTGATCATGAGTCATTGTCGAATGGCAGAGATCCCTTGTATTGATCTATTTTCAGAAACCAGGGATGAGACAAGTTCTCAGTTGGCGACAGTCTATTCTAATGATGGTCTGCATCTGTCAACCGATGGCTATGAATTGTTGGCGCAATTATTATGGGACCAGGTGTGGGCGAATGACTTTGGGGCGAGGCCTAGGAGCAACGATGAAGAGCGCTGTCAGTAGAAGCGTCGCTTTTAAGACTTCTTGTCACTACCCGATGAACTGGACGAAGAGGGTGTTGATGAGCTCCCGCTAGACGACCCTGAAGATGAGGGTGTCGCAGTGGAGCTTGAGGCACTTGAACTGCTCTCACCTGTTTTAGCCGGTGTGGTTGTTTCTGAAGAGCCTTCTGATTTCCCCTCAGCTTTCCCTTCAGCTTTTCCTTCGGACGTTCCTTCCGCTGGTTTAGCCTGAGGTTTTCCATCTTCACCTGGACGATTCGGATCCTTCAGTTTGTCCGAATAGTCTGTGACATACCACCCTGAGCCTTTAAACATAATGGCAGGGGCTGAAATGATTTTTTCCACCGGTTCCCCCTTTGGGCAAGAGAATTCAGCGCAGGTGGTGATGGGTGGGTCAGAAAATTTTCGTTGGACTTCAAATTTTTCTTTGCAAGTTGTGCAGATATATTCATAGATAGGCACGACGGATCCTCCTCCTTAACGTTCTAAGCGCTCTGTATTCTTGAGGTAACCTCAAAGTGAGAAAAGTCAAGATGTGAGAGGCGTATCACTAATGCTCATGTAACGCTTGAATGGCTGTCGCGAGCCTCTCCATTCCTTGTTCAATGGTCGCGATTTGCGGTGTATAGGAGAGGCGTATATGTTCATGGCTTCCAAATGGCTCTCCTGCCACGCCTGCGATGTTGCCTTCTGTTAATAAATACTGAGTTAAGTCTGATGGGGAATTGATGGTGCCTTTTGCATGTTGTCGTCCGAATAGGGCGGAGACATTGGGAAATGCATAAAATGCCCCACGAGGAATTGGGCAGGTAATCCCAGGAATAGCGTTGAGTCGCTTGACCATGGTGGTTCGTTGAACATCCAAGTCCTTCACCATATCCTCGATAAATGCTGTACCACCTTGTAGCGCTGCGACGGCAGCCTTTTGAGAAATCGATGTTGGATTGGATGTGCTTTGACTTTGAATATGCCCCATCGCGGTGATGAGCTCTCTGGGGCCTGCCGCATAGCCAATTCTCCATCCCGTCATGGAAAAGGATTTCGATACACCATTAACGAGTAATGTTCGTTTAGCAATTTCAGGGCCTAAGGACGCGATGCTGATATGTTGGTGACCGTCATAGACAAGATGTTCATAAATCTCATCAGAGACAATCAGCAGATCATGTCGGAGCGCAATTTCAGCGACAACTTCAAGTGTGGCCCGATCGTATAAGCTTCCTGTCGGGTTACATGGGCTATTCAGGATAATCGCTTTAGTTTTAGGAGTTATGAGTGATTCGAGGCTGGCGGCATTAATGGCATAGTGAGAGGCTTCTTCGGTTTTGAGAAATACCGGTGTGGCGTCCGAGAGTAAAATTTGTTCAGGGTAGGACACCCAGTACGGACTCGGAATAATGACCTCATCCCCTGCATCGAGAAATGCTTGGGTAAAGTTATAAAGTACGTGTTTGGCCCCGCATGAGACCAATATTTGTGGCTTTTCATAGTGTAGTTGATGCGTGCGTTGAACCGAATCAATGATCGCATCTTTTAACTCGTCAATGCCGGTCACAGCTGTGTACTTTGTGAAGCCTGCCTGAATGGCAGCTTGTGCGGCTTGTCTGACGTAGTCTGGGGTTTCCTGTGCCGGTTCACCCGCGGCAAAGTCAAAGACTCTCACTCCTTGGGCTTTCATAGCCTTGACAGTTGCAGCCATTTGTAAAGTGGGAGAAGCAACAATTCTTGTGGTGCGTGAGGCAAGTTTCATAGTCAGGTGGTTATGAGGAACGAAATCGAGTGTGTAAGCGTGTGGCGACTTCTGGGTGTAAAAAGTCTTGAAGGGGGCCTCCGAGAGAAGCCACTTCTTTAACCATACTCGAGGTTAGATATGAATATTCTTCACTGGCCATTAAGAAGACGGTTTCCACGCCTTCATCAAGTTTTCGGTTTAAGAGTGCCATTTGAAATTCGTGCTCAAAATCAGACACGGCGCGCATGCCACGGATAATGGCTTGTGCACCACGTTTACGTACATAGGTCACAAGCAGTCCATCAAATGGCTCCACGTCAACATCTGGTAGGTGCTTTGTGGCGAGCTTGGCCAATTCAACCCGTTCTGGCAGATCAAAGAGCGGGCTCTTTTGAGGATTGGGAGCCACAGCCACAATCACACGATCAACCATTCGAAGACTTCGTGCAATGACATTCGCATGGCCTAATGTGATGGGGTCAAAGGTTCCCGGGTAAACACCAATTCGCATGAGCAATTAAAGGGCTATTGAAAAAAAGTCAACATGGTATCGCCATATCGAGCTTGGCGAATCTGTTGAAGGTGTCCAACTACTTGAGGTAATGGCGTTTTTCGAAAATGTTCAACAATCATGATGCCGTCTTCTGCAAGAATATGTTTGGTTCCGAATGAGCATAAGAGCTGTTCAAGTCGGTGATGTTGATACGGGGGGTCAACAAATATGATGTCAAATGGTGCAGAGCGCAGAAATTGAGTCTCCCGCGTGACTTTCCAGGCATCATGTGCGAGGACCGTCGTTCCATCTGGATTTCCACATCGTTTCAAATTTTCTCGAAGGAGCTGCAATGAATCTTGGTGATGATCGATGAACATCACCTGAGCGGCTCCTCGACTCATGGCTTCCAATCCCACAGTTCCTGTGCCACAGCAAAGGTCTAGAATCCTTGCCTGAGAGACACGCCAATCAAGGATGGAGAAGAGCGCTTCGCGAACACGATCTGAGGTGGGGCGTACTCGATTACCACGTGGGGCTTTGAGTCGACGACCTTTCTGTGTTCCTGCAATCACTCTCATGGCGCACCGAAGCGTAAGGTAGCACACCGTTTTCTTCCTTCACAACTCAATCATTTTTCTCAGACTTTGACGCATTTCTTCTGATCTGCGTATAGTGTGGACGTGATTGACTGTCGATGAAATTGAATCTATTACATGAAGTATGTGAAGTTGAAAACGGGTATCCAAAACTGGCCAAGATCTGAGCGTCCGCGAGAACGTTTATTCGAAGAAGGGCCGCATGCCCTGTCCGATGCCCAATTACTAGCGATTCTCCTTCGAGTAGGGAGGCAAGATTCGTCGGCCGTCCAAGTCGCCTTAGAACTCCTTCAGCAGCTTGATGGAGTTCAAGGGCTTTCGAATCGAGGTATGGAGGAGTTATGCGCCATTCCTGGTATTGGCCAGGCGAAAGCCGCACAAATAATGGCTGCTGTTGAATTAGGTAAGCGAACGCTTGCTGCGCCTTTAACAACGGGAGTCAAAGTTGGTGCTAGTGGTGATTTATTCAGGCACTACTATCCGCTTATGCGTGACCTTCGCCATGAGGTCTTTAAGGTTGTGCTCTTAGATGCCAAGCATATGGTGATTCGTGATTTGACGATTTCCGAGGGTAGCCTCACAATCAATATCGTGCATCCGAGAGAAGTCTTTAATGCGGCTGTGCGGGAATCTGCGGCTGCGGTGATTGTTCTCCATAATCACCCAAGTGGCAATCCTGAGCCCAGTCCTGAAGATCATGCGCTGACTCACCGATTAGTTGCTGCTGGTGACGTCTTAGGTATTCGAGTGCTTGACCATTTGGTCATTGGTGATGGCGCGTATGTCAGTTTTGCAGATAAGGGTTTTATGTCTTAAGAATCGAGCGAGTCCAAATAATTTTCAGTCGAGCCAATCTGACTACCATCATGTATTTATCTATTTCAAATATTGTGAGGGTAATTGAATCGGCTATAATTATTGAATCCCCTTGCACCTCATGAAGTTGACGATCAACTGCATGACCTGTTTAGTAGATTTTCCTTTAAAATCATGGTAGAAACACTTGCGAATACAGGGTTTTTTACGTGAGGAGTCTATGGATATCAGCAAGCAAGAAGTCGAACATATCGCGATGTTAGCTCGGTTGACCATCGCGGAAGGGGAAAAAGAGTTATTCAGCGATCAGCTGAGTCAAATTTTAACCTTTGTCGATCAATTACGTGAAGCTGACACCCAGGGGGTTCCTCAAACATCGACCATCGTCACGCAGTCCAATGCCTTGCGAGACGATGCGGTATTGAATTCTTTAACGGTGGATCAAGCGACGGGGAATGCTCCGCAAAGTAAAGATGGGTTTTTTCTCGTTCCCAAAATTATTGCGGATCGTGACTGACGCGTGTCGCCAAAATATTCTAGTAAAGGTTTAACATATGTATCGGCAACTGTTACGTGCCAAAATTCATCGTGTGACGGTAACTGATTCCAATTTGGAATATGAAGGAAGTTTGACGATTGATGCCGATCTCATGGATTGTGCTGGGATATTACCCTATGAGTTAGTCATGGTATCGAATCTCAATAATGGTGAACGTTTTTCAACCTATGCCTTAGCTGGAACGCGCGGAAAAGGTGAAATTATTCTGAATGGGCCAACAGCACGAAAAGGTGTCCTTGGCGACAAGGTTATCATCTTTTGTTACGAATATTTCAATGAAGATGAAGCGAAGGCGCATACACCAAAAGTCATTCAAGTTGATGCTCACAACCGCATGCTGTCTACCTCATCTCTTTAGCGCCTACGTCGACAGTCATGCATACTGTTGCGTATGAAACCGTTCCGTATCATGGATTAACATAAATTCAAATGGCCGTTTCTCTTTTTAAATTGAGTCTCAAGGAACTTCAAGATCTCTTTACACAAGGCGATATAAGCGCCAGTGATATCGCGCGTTCCTACTTGCTCAGAATAGGACAAGTTGAATCAAAGGTAAAATCGTTTATTACGTTGCCAAATAAAGAACAACTCTTAACCGAGGCTGATGTCATTGATGCGGATTTGAAGCAGTGGCGTAAAACGTTGCCTTTGATGGCGATGCCCTTAGCCATTAAGGATAATATTTGCACGGATGGCATACGGACTACCTGTGGCTCAACGATGCTAGAGCACTTTATTCCCCCTTATGATGCGACCGTGGTTGCGACATGCCGAGAGCATCGGTATCTGCTTATGGGGAAAACCAATTTAGATGAGTTTGGTATGGGGTCATCGACGGAGCATTCAGTTTTTGGTCCGACGAAAAATCCTTGGAATCTGACCTGTATTCCAGGAGGGTCGAGTGGAGGATCTGCGGCTGCTGTTGCGGCCGATGAATGTGTCGCTGCCCTAGGGACAGATACCGGCGGATCGATTCGACAACCTGCGGCTTGCTGTGGAGTGATTGGGCTTAAGCCAACATATGGTCGAGTATCGCGGTATGGATTAGTTGCCTTTGCTTCTTCACTTGATCAAATTGGGCCTATCACCAAAACCGTTACTGATTCAGCTATTTTGCTTAATTTGTTGGCTCAACACGATCCACGAGACTCCACGTCCAGCAAGCATCCTGCTCCGGATTTCACCAAAGCGATCAAAAAAAAGGATGTGAAGAAACTGAAGGTTGGTGTGCCGAAAGAATTTTTCTCAGATGGACTCGATGCTGAAGTTGAGGCGCATGTAGGAGCGGCCATTGAGGAGTTCAAGAATCTTGGCGGGGAAATTGTTGAAGTGTCCTTACCGTCAACTGATTGGGCCATTGCTGCGTACTATATCATTGCTACTGCCGAAGCTAGTTCTAATCTAGCCAGATATGATGGCGTGAAGTATGGTCATCGAGCCAAAGAACGAACGGATCTTCTGGAGATGTATCAGCAGACTCGTGCTGAAGGTTTTGGATCTGAAGTCAAACGGCGAATCATGCTTGGTACCTATGCGTTAAGTTCTGGTTATTACGATGCGTATTATGGCAAGGCGCAATCGGTCAGAACTCTCATTGCGAGAGATTTTGAGTCAGTGTTTGAGAATGTAGACTTTCTGGTGACTCCGGTGATGCCAACCCCGGCATTTCCATTGGGCGAGAAGCTTCAAGACCCGCTGCAAATGTATTTGTCTGATATGTACACGATCTCTGCGAGTTTAGCAGGAATTCCGGCCATATCCCTGCCCTGTGGGTTTAGTCAGGCTGGTTTGCCCATTGGTCTACAGTTAATGGGGCGTCCATTTGAAGAGGCCACTATACTTCGGGCTGCCTTTGCCTATGAACAAGCAACCCACTGGCGAAAAAAACGTCCTCCCATTCGTTGAACGGGTAGATAAGGAAACGTTTTCTATGATCGAGTTGGCTGCCGTTGCTATTGCCCTTGCGTTTGTTGTTCTGGTGGGATACTTGATTCCTACTATTTTGCAAATCAAGCGAACCGTGGCTCAATCGGAACGGGTCTTATCGAGGGTGAATAATGAATTGCCTGGACTGCTCAAAGATGTGCGTGGCACAACTGAAAATGTCCGAACCCTGACCGAGCAAGCCAAAGGAGGTGTTGATCGGGCATCGGTGTTGTTCAATGTTATGGGGGATATGGGCCAAACTGTCCAGCAGGTCCATGGAGCCGTTCGGGGAAAAGGCGGCTCATTCTTTTTGGGGCTTACTAGTGTTCTCGCTGGAATCAAAGCAGCATCCAATAAGATGAAACATCGTGGTTCTAAAGAGGGAGGGGATGACTATGGGAAATAATCAATCATCTGCGTCTGCAGGATCCGTGGCCTTAGCATTTTTAAGTGGTGCGCTCGTCGGTGCCGTTGGGGCCTTTTTACTTGCTCCGCAAGGAGGTCGCGAGTCACGAGAACGCATCGTGGGATATGCGCGTCGAACAGGAGAAGATATCCGTGACCTTCGAGAAAAGGCGACCGATGCCTTGGATGATGTGGTCGTCAAGGGGCGAGACTTCGTGGATGAAGCATCATCGGCGGTCAAAGAAGCCATTGATGCAGGTCGTGATGCGATGCGTCGGGAACGTGACCCCAATAGTCATGATTATACTCATTAAGATGTGATCGATTAGTAGAGAACGATGTCCTATCACGTGGTCATAGGTGTTGAAGTGCATGCGCAACTTCGGACGCAGTCGAAGTTGTTTTGTTCGTGCGCGACCGTGTTTGGGCATGCGCCCAATTCCCAAACCTGTCCGGTCTGTTTGGGAATGCCAGGTTCATTACCTGTCTTGAATAAACTGGCTGTTGATATGGCGATTCGGGTTGGCCTGGCACTGAATTGCACGATTCGGACAGATAACCACTTTGCACGCAAGAATTACTTCTACCCGGATCTTCCCAAGGGCTATCAAATATCACAATATGAAGCACCAATATGTGAAAACGGATGGATTGACATTCAGCCCAATGCGAAGAACACACGTATTCGGATTTGCCGAGCGCATCTTGAGGAGGATGCGGGTAAGAATATTCACCAGTCTGGTGCTAGCGATAGCCGAGTTGACCTGAATCGTACAGGGAGGCCATTGTTGGAAATTGTCACAGAACCTGATATGCGATCAGCAGAGGATGTTGATGCATATCTTCGTGCTCTTCGAGATATCCTTATGTATTTGGATGTCTGTGACGGCAATATGGAACAGGGCAATTTACGATGTGAGCCAAACATTTCGTTACGACCGACTGAGAATGATCCATTTGGCACAAAAGTTGAGCTGAAAAATATTAATTCTTTTCGATTTGTTCGCGATGCGATTCACTATGAAATCGCTCGCCAGACACAAGTGTTATCTGAAGGCGGAACGATTCAACAAGAAACGCGACTTTGGGATGAAGTGCAAGGGCAAACGGTGGTGATGCGCAGTAAAGAAGAGGCCCACGACTATCGATATTTCCCCGATCCAGACTTGCTTCCTTTGAATCTTGTTCCTGAAATGATTCAAGAAGTACGTGACGCTCTTCCTGAGCTACCCATCTCACGAAAACAACGACTGATTAGGGAGTTCCAATTACCTGATGCCGATGCAGAAATCCTTGTCTCTTCAAAATCTTTAGCCGATTACTTTGAGGCCAGTGTGGCATTATTTCCGCATCCGAAAACCGTGAGTCATTGGGTGATGGGAGAATTACTTCGCGAATTGAATGCGAGTGGTATCTCAGCTGAAGACTCTCGGATGTCTCCAGAACGATTGACGAAGTTGTTACAGTTGGTTGAGAAGGGGGTCATTAGCCTGAAGGTAGCACGAGAAATGTTTGCTGAATTGTATGCTAGTGAACAAGATCCAGAAGCCGTCGTCCAAGAAAAAGGCTTAAGCCAAGTCTCAGATGAAGGGGCCTTGATGACATTCATCCAAGATGTGATTGTCGCGCATCCTGCGCAGGTGGCTCAGTATCATGGAGGAAAACACACGGTCCTCGGTTTTTTAGTTGGCCAAGTGATGAAGGCCTCCAAGGGAAAAGCCAATCCAGGAAAAGTCAACGAATTGCTCAAGACTGCATTGTCTCAATCATCCTAATCCAGGGTAATTAACTATGAGTACGATTCAATCTATTGTTCCTCGTATGATTTTGGATTCTCGAGGGAATCCAACCGTTGAAGTAGATGTCAACCTTTCGAGTGGGTCCTGCGGAAGAGCTGCGGTTCCTTCTGGTGCATCGACAGGTGCGCGCGAGGCCCTTGAGTTACGAGATGGTGATAAGCGGCGGTGGATGGGGAAAGGAGTCACCAAAGCATTAACGAGCATCACAAAGATTCTTGCCCCGAAGCTATGCGGTATGAATGTCTTTGAGCAGGCCGCTATCGACTCCACCATGATTAAATTAGACGGCACAAAGGGCAAGTCTCGACTTGGCGCAAACGCGATTCTTGGTATCTCGTTAGCCGTTGCTCGAGCAGCCGCTAATGAACTGGGGCAACCTCTGTTTCGATACATCGGAGGGATCAACGCACGAGAATTACCTGTGCCTATGATGAATATCATTAATGGCGGTGCTCATGCTGATAATGGCCTAGACATTCAAGAGTTTATGATCATGCCCGTGGGGGCCAAAAGCTTTGGTGATGCCCTCCGTATGGGTACAGAAGTCTTTCATCACTTAAAAGCCTTGTTGAAGTCCAAAGGGTTGAGTACAGCCGTCGGTGATGAGGGCGGTTTTGCGCCGAGTGTCGGATCTCATGAAGAAGCTCTGACTCTCATTGTGCAAGCGATCAAAAAGGCAGGCTATCACCCTGGTAAAGATATTGTACTTGCCCTTGATGCCGCCGCTAGCGAGTTTTGTCAAAAGAATATCTATACGTTGAAGAGTCAAGGTGCGACCCGACTCTCTTCTGCTGATATGATTGCGTATTACGAAACATTGACCCAACGTTTTCCCATCGTCTCGATCGAGGATGGTTTGAATGAAGATGATTGGAAAGGATGGAAAAGTCTCACGACTCAACTCGGGAATCGTGTGCAATTAGTGGGTGACGATCTCTTTGTGACGAATGTGCAATATTTATCACGAGGCATTCGTGAAGGTTCTGGAAATGCCATATTGATCAAGCTCAATCAGATCGGAACATTGACAGAAACCATAGAAGCCGTAACATTAGCTAAGAGGGCTGGTTTTGGTGTGATCGTCTCGCATCGTTCTGGGGAAACTGAAGATGTGACGATTGCCGACTTGGCTGTGGCCTTGAACACGGGACAAATCAAAACGGGATCGTTATCTCGAACAGACAGGTTAGCAAAGTATAATCAGTTATTACGGATTGAAGAAGAGCTCGGCGCTTCTGCCGTCTATGCAGGTAAAGATTG
>JBMYWX010000085.1:0-11733 GCA_049607825.1 Nitrospirales bacterium | reverse complement strand
GTATGGGTTTCGATTGATCTCAGTGCCTAACCTGCTTCTTGTTCATATGCCAACGGCTTCAAGAAGTGGAAAAAAACATGGTTGGGATTCAAAGGCCTACAAAACATCGATCAATGAAATTGATTCTGCAATTGGAAAAATTCGAGAAAATTACCAAGAACACAATGTACTTGATAAAACGATGTTCCTGGTGACCAGCCTGAATGGCACATCTGCGAAAACGTCGCCACCTGAACCCCTCAGTCATACAGTGCCCTGGATTGTATCTGGAACTAATGTCAAAAAAGGATTTGAAATTAAGCAACCAGTTTCCTTAATGGACACAGGGGCAACTATTCTCTATGCCCTGGGACTAAAAACACATACAGAGTGGGAAAGCCATGCTATCGACAATATCTTTGAAACTGTACCTGAACACCGGACAACCGAAAATGAATTCCCAGCAAGCCTCTACTAATTGGACGGCCTCATTGTTCTTGAGAAAAGTATCTGCTTTGACCGCAGCAAGTGTCTTAGCATGTCTGCTGGCTGTGACACACGGATTTGCCTCAGAACCCACGAATCCTTTGCTTCGAGAATTTACAATTCAGATTGACCCTAGCGCACTCCATCCACCTACTAAATGGCAAGTGCCTGGAATCACACCATTGATTTCAATCATGGATCCAGTCAGCACCGTGGCCTACTCCACTGAGGACCCAAAAGCGCTGAAGCTGAAGCCTGGAAAATATCAATTTGGCACTTACACCTTTAGCTTCTTCTTCAACGTCACATTAGCGGGCACATTACAGTATGACAAATCCCTTGACCAATGCGTGCAAGGAAGAGAGAAACAGAAACTCATCATCACATGTAGTCATACGCAACCCTACCCACAGGACCCCGACTACTTAAACTAGAAACATTTGCATAACATACTCGAGAGTTAGAAGGAATATACGATGTCACAGACTGTGCAAGATTGGCTTGAAGATTTAGAAGATGTCGACGATGCCACCCGAGAGGAAGCCGCAAAAGCACTGGCTGAACAAGGAGACCCTAAAACTCTTGAACCGCTACTTGCCGCTCTTGAAGATGATTATTGGGCGGTCCGCGTACAAATCGGTTGGGCTCTCGCCAAAATTGGAGGAGAAAAAGCTGTTGAAGGCCTTATTGTGCTCTTTAACGACAGCATGATGGAAGTCCAAAGCGAAGCCGTCCAAGCTATGTCGACCCTCGGCCAATCCATCTCGCCACGATTGATCTCTTGCCTTAAAGACTCACAGTGGAAGGTAAGAGAACAGGCAGCGAAAACACTTGGAAATATTAAAGATCGACAAGCTGTTCAAAGCTTAAGCATTGCATGTCGAGATCGTGACGGAGCCGTAAAAAGTGCTGCAGCTGAAGCCTTGGGAGAAATTGGAGATCCCAAAGCTGTCCCGGCGCTCATCAAACTATTCAAAGATACGTCAAAGATTGTTCGAGAAACTGCAGGTACAGCACTAGTCTATATTGGCCAACCATCGGTTGACGCCTTAATCGAAACATTGAAAGACCCTCATTTTGTTGTACGGTGTCATGGGGTTCGTGCACTTGGCGGAATGACGACTGACTACCAAATTGGTCGGGCATGGGTGAAAGAACCTCGTGTGGTTGAAGCATTAATTGAGGTACTCAAGGATCCTGACCGCGCTGTTCGAGAAGATGCGACCATTGCTCTCGGCAATATCGGAGACCCTGCAGCAGTGGACTCATTGTTGGAAACCATGAAAGATGGTGCAGTGAAACGACATGCCATTGCATCACTAGGAATGATTGGGGACCCACGCGCACTCCCCGCAGTTCTTGATGCACTCAAAGGCAAAGGCATTCATCAGGAAGGGACGCCAACCCCGGGATGTATCATCAGTGAAGAACAGCTCCTCAAGGAGGCAGCAGCGACAGCTTTAGGACACTTTAGGCATCCAAAAGTTATTCCTGACCTCATTCTACTCCTTAAAGATATTGTCTTACGAGATTACGCATCAGCTTCACTAGTTCTCATCGGAGACAACGCAATAGAACCGCTTGTCTCATTTTTACATGACCCAGACCTTTCAAAAGTTGGACGAGAAAGCGAACGTGTACTTGCATTCGCCTCTGCCAGAATGACGGCATCCAGCGCCCTTAAAAATTGCGTCCGTGAGACACTTGACAAATTAGGTTGGGAACCTCAATTAGAAGAAAAGAAAGAAACTCAAAAAGATTCTGAGTACACAGACACAACTAACGTTTTAGGCTTAGAAGGTCGGTTTGGAAATTCCACTGATTTCGCCAAACCAGCAAAAGAATTAAAAATTGAACGTTAACGTTGGGTTTGTAGTCTCATAACTGAGATACTTCATTTTCACAAAAAAAGGCCCACTCATTTGATTAATGAGTGGGCCTTTTTCCTTTTATCCTGTATTTTGTTATATCTTCTGAAAATGAAGAATACCCCAAGTTAGGTTTCCTGCTTTTCCACCATTAATCCAATGCTGGAGCCCCTCCTTCATTTTATCAACATACTCCTCACTACAGACGCGAATAAGCGTGTTACGATTCGCATTTATTTCTTTTAGAACTCGCCCATAGTGATTGGCTAATTGTTCTGAAAGGTCTAGGACTTGAACTTCTTTTAAGCCAAGCTCAGTCGCAACCTTTTTGTAATAGGAAATTGAACCAAGGGAATCAAGGTGGATACGATCAAGTATGGGCTGAAGAGCCGTTGACGGGCAGCCCTCACTTTGCATTGGATCGGTGAAGATAAATTGGCCACCTTTCGCTAGAACTCGAACCACTTCTTCGATGACCCGTTTTCTATCCCCACTATGGAGAATCGCATCCTGGGACCATACAATATCAACAGACCCATCGGGCAAAGGAATATCTTCAAAACTTCCATCAACAACGTTAATAGCCAAACTCAGCCCTTCCTGACCATTGAGCTCTCGATTTCGTTTATTTTGTATTTCGCTTAAATTGAGACAGCCAACCTGGCAACCATAGGTTTTGGCTAAATAACGAGCAGACCCGCCATATCCAGAACCGATATCAAGCACCCGACTCTTTGGTTCTATCCCAACAACGAGGGAAGCCATTTTTTCAACAGTCCGGCGACTCGCATCAAAAATGGTGTCACTGTCCTTTTCATACAGGCCGACATGTATGTCCTCTCCACCCCAAATGGTGGCATAAAACCGATCCGCATCTGAACTATTATAATAATCTCTTGCTGTATCAACAGCTTGCGTATAATTTGTTGTCGAAATCATTGTCGTCTGATGTCGTTCTTCATTTTTATAACGCTTTTCAGCTACATGAACAAAAAAGTCTGGGTCTTCCACCTTATGGGTTTCTTGAAAATCCCCATACGTTTTAATTTGCTGAAAGCCAACTTCATGCATGAGACGACGCGTATATTCTTTTCGTAGTGGATACATATTCAGATGATATTGTGAACCGTCAGGAAATTGATATTCAAATCGTGCCAGGCCCTCATCGACATATTCTGGTTTGGCACTCACATTGTCGCCGCAATAGTAGTAAACATGTTTAGAGGTAAACCCATTATCCAAAATTCCATCATAATTGCGCTGATCAAGAATAAGGACACCGTCATGTGTCAGGGCAGTATAAAACTCAGCTAAGGCCTTACGTCGATCTTGCTCGGAAAAGAGATGGGTCAGAGAATTACCTAGACAGATTACTGCATCAAATTTGTTATGGATATCACGGCTTAGCCAACGCCAATCCGCATGCACGGTACGCAATGTAAACCCAGCTTGATTAGCATTTTCAAAGGCTTGGGCCAGCATTTCTGGACTCCCATCGGCACTGGTTACATCAAACCCCGCCCGCAATAGTCGTATGGAATGAAATCCAGTCCCTGTCGCCACGTCTAAAACGCGTTTGACCCCTCGCTCTTGGAGTATTCGTATGAAAAAGTCACCCTCACTAGAAGCTCGAGCATCCCAATCGATAAGTGCGTCCCACTTCTGCACAAAGCCTTGGACATATTCCTTTTTATATTGGTCCGTCTTTCTCTGGGCGATTGGATTGTCGCCATATTGCTGTTCTTTAGCCATAGATGGACTCCTAGTTGAATATGCTCAAGTCACTATTGAGCATGAAGGGGTAAGAGACAAAATACAAAGGGGCCCCTTGCGCTCCTACGAGTCGCAGGAAGCCCCAAAAGAATGGACCCCAGTCTAACTATTCTTTCCGCATCCTGCAACACTTATGACCTCTCGAAGCAAAATATTTCAAAATGTATACCGTTAAATATCAACAAAATCAATATATTATGTATGCGTTTCGGAACATATCGCCACTAGAATGCATTAGGCAACATATTCACTATACGCGAACCAATACCCTCATGATCAGTGTATGCACTACGAAATATACCAACCAGGGTAAACTCACAATGCTTGTTCAGGTTTCAAATTTATGCTATCCCCAGTTACGGAAATCCAAATATGCCTACAACGACGTCTGTCTTCAAAATTTCCTTTCTCCTTGCGCTGGCCTTTCTCATTTGGGGAGCTACTGCACCACAAAATTTGGCAGAGGTTACTGGAACCATCCAAAAGTCTCTCTTGGACACCTTTGGATGGTTTTATGTCCTATCAGCTTCAATGTTTCTCATCGGAGCGTTTTCACTCATCTTCTCACGCTATGGGGATATTCCACTGGGGCCTGATGGCGCTGAACCAGAATTCCCTCTGCTGACCTGGTTTGCCATGCTCTTTTGTGCTGGGATGGGTATCGGATTAGTCTTTTGGGGTGTGGCCGAACCCAATTCACATTTCCATACCCCACCTATGGGGCAGCCAGAAACCCCCGAAGCTGCACAAATGGCTTTGCGCTATAGCTTTTTTCATTGGGGGCTACACCCCTGGGGAATTTATACAATGGTGGCATTAGCTCTCGCGTATTGCCAATTTCGAAAGGGGACACCTGGACTGATTAGCCTCAGCTGTCAGCCGGTGTTAGGCAAGCACAGTGGTGGTCCTATCGGCGCAACAATCGATATCATCGCTGTCTTTGCCACGGTCTTTGGCGTGGCCACTTCTTTAGGATTTGGCGCAGTTCAAATTAGTGGAGGATTATCCTATCTCTTTGGCGTGCCGAATACTCTGACGACCCAACTGACCCTTATTGGAATCGTCACGGTCCTCTATATGCTCTCGGCACAAACTGGCTTACAACGGGGAATAAAGTATCTCAGTAATTTGAATATGATCCTCGCGACATCCCTACTGTGCTTTTTACTCTTCCTGGGACCCACGCAGTTCATCATGGAAGTCTTTACATCAGCCTTGGGTAGCTATCTCCAAAATTTACCAACCATGAGCTTGAATCTTGCCCCATTCACAGACTCCACCTGGATTCATGATTGGACTTTATTCTATTGGGCTTGGTGGATAGCATGGGCTCCATTCGTGGGAACCTTCATTGCGCGGATCTCGAAAGGCCGCACTGTCCGCCAATTTGTCCTCGGAGTTCTGTTCGTCCCCACGTTGTTTTGTGCGTTTTGGTTCTCAGTGTTTGGTGGCACCACCATCTCGCTGGAAATGTTCGACCATGTGGCGATCAAAGAGACGATCGATGCCAACGGCATAGAAGTCGCCTTGTTTACCGTATTGGAACAGTTTCCTATGGGTACCATCATGTCAATGATTGCCATCTTCCTCATTGGAACATTTTTTATCACGTCTGCTGATTCAGCAACCTTTGTGTTGGGAACACTGACGACCCACGGTAATCTCAATCCACCAAATCATGTGAAATTTACCTGGGGAGTGATCCAATCCGTTTCTGCCGCCGTACTCTTATGGTCAGGGGGGCTGAAAGCCCTTCAAACGGGATCTATTATTGCCGCTTTTCCGTTTGCCTTTATTATTGTGCTCATGATTCTTTCCCTACTCAAGTCGTTTAAACAAGAAGTCCCACCAACCAAATAAACTCCTACCTAACCAGCTAGGTATTTAGTTGACCGTCAAAAAAAACCTGTGCTAACGTGAGTGGCCTTTTTATATCTTGTCATGAACTATTCGCGACTGACTATTGAGGTGTGGCACATTTTTGGATACCCTGAGTATCAATTAGGTATTTTACGTTATGTCAGACAGTGTGGCCGAACATATTGCGGCTCTCAACGATACCGATTGGGGGGTACGTGAAGATGCAGCCACCGCTCTTGGAAGTTTCCAGGATGCGCGAAGCGTTCAACCGCTTATTCGGGCGCTCAAAGACGAAGATCGTTCGGTACGCATGGCAGCTACAGCCTCACTCACAGCCATCGGTGAACCAGCCGTCCTCCCATTAGGGCATTCACTTCAAGACCTCGATTCCAACGTACAAGAAATTGCATCCTCGATACTCGCCACGATCGGAGATGATCGTGTCGCAGAAGCACTCATTGCCGCACTGCTTAATCCTAACTGGATAGTTCGCAGTCACGCAGCAAAGGCGCTCGGAAGAATTGGTGATTCTCGAGCTATCGATACGCTCATTCTATTGCTACAAGATAAAGTTCCGGCAGTACGCGACGATGCAGGAGCGGCCATTAAGGCCTTAGGGGAAATTTCGATCCCACCACTTTTAGAACTCTTACAACATAAAGACTGGAAAATTCGCATCCGCGCAGTTGAGGCCTTAGCGTTAATCAAACCGAAATCGGCCGTTGAACCCTTACTGCAGCTCGGGCTCGAAGACCCAGATACGGCTGTCAGACAAGATGCTATTCGCGCGGTTGGTGAAATTGGAGATCCAAGCGCCATAAAAGGCCTCTTTACTGCGATTGAACAGCCTACATTGAAAACACATGCGATTACGGCACTCGGTAATATTGGGGACCCTCAAGCTCTTCCTACATTAACGAAGATTATTGAAAGTTTAGTAACCAAAGCCTATGAAGGCCGCATGGCAGCATGCGAAGATGAGCTCTACCAAGAAGATTTGCCTCCAGTTGAGGCAGCCGTCAAAGCCCTCGCACAAATTGGAGATGAGCGGGCCATTCCAACTTTACAACAAGGCCTGAAAAGCACGCTCATTCGAGGTGAAGCCGCCGAAGCATTAACCCATTTCGGAAAAACTGCTGTATCGCCACTCGTCGCTATGTACAAAACTGAAACAGACGACAATATTCGATTCCATGTCAAAGAGACACTGGCTCGCTTAGGGTGGCGACCTGGGCAAGTTCGACTGTAATATAGTAACCACGATAATCTTGCGAAGTAATGTATGCCTAAAGAAACATTAGAAACGCTTATCTCTGAGCTCAATCACGAAGAAGATTGGCGGCGTATGCGATCCACTGTCGCATGCTTAAAGGGCGGCCCCCAAGCCGTGACTGGACTCATTCAAGCCATGGAGAATGCGACCCCGGAATATAAAATCGACGCGATTAAGATGCTTGCTCGTATTCGCGATCATCACGCTGGCATCCCCTTAGTCAAAATGATTTCAGATGAGAACGAGGCTGTCAGCAAAGCGGCCGTGGATGCACTCGAACAGATGGCAGGTATTTTAGACGAACCGACCGCTGCCGAGTTGGTGGAAATGTTAAAAGATGAACGCCATCGCGAACTCATCACCAATTTAATCGGAGCCATTCCTCCCTCTATTGGGCCCTTAACAAAAATGCTCCGTGATCCTGATGAATCTGCTCGGGTCACAGCCGCAACTATTTTGGATCACCTGCTCGATCCACGTTCAGCCGATGCCTTAGTGGATGCAATGGGCGATCCAGCCATT
Organism: Nitrospirales bacterium; assembly: GCA_049607825.1. GTDB lineage: Bacteria > Nitrospirota > Nitrospiria > Nitrospirales > UBA8639 > JAGQKC01. The sequence continues at coordinate 3,972 of JBMYWX010000085.1, read as the reverse complement.
CAAGGTCTTGCAGCTGAAACCTTGAGAAGACTAGGAGCCATTCGAGATCATATTGACCAAGTCATGAACGAACTAGCCAATGTGGAAGAATCCGAACTCCGAGAAGGGGCGAGACAAGAGGCCGTGATTAAATTGCATCCAATCGGTCGACCAGCAGTGGAAATACTCATTGAATATCTTGAAGACGATGACTGGGTCGTACGAGAGGCCGCAGCGGATGTCCTGGGAAAGATTGCTGATATTCGTGCAGTTGAACCACTGATGGAACGATTGCGTGTTGATAAAGACACAGGAGTCAAAGAACTCGCGACGAAATCCTTGGGATTGCTTGGTGATGCACGCCCTGTTGACTTACTTATAGAAAGTATTCCGATACGGGTGCTTCGTGTGCTAGCTGTCGAAGCCTTAGAGAAAATCAAGGACGTCGAAGTGTTGCGTCCACACATTGAATTACTGATCAAACTCAAAGCCGATCGAGATGGATTAGTCTCATATAATTCTGGAATCATCCTTGATAAATTAGAAGCAATTGATGCTCAACTAGATGAAAACGCCTGGGCAGGAAAGGAATAGCAACGATGGAAGATTCTAATCGCGTTGAACAACTCTTAGCTTCACTTCGTGATGACAATGAAGCCCTGCGCAACCACGCAGCTAACAACTTGAGTGAAATTGGAGAAGTCGCGATTCCCAAGCTCATTAATCTTTTTTTGGAAGATGACTTGGTCGTTCGGGAAGCTGCTGCGAGTTCGGTTGCACAAATTGGTGAACCCGCAGTCGACCCTCTAATCGAAGCCTTAGCCGAAGACGAAGAATGGATGGTCCGAGAGCAAGCAGCCTCGGCTTTGGGAAAAATCAAATCCCCTCGTGGCGTCGAACCCCTCATGAAAGCACTGCGCGGAGATAAGGATGGTGCGGTCCGCAATGCCGCAGTCTGGGCATTAGAACGGATTGGCGACCCCGAGGCGGTACCCGCCCTCGTAGACGCACTCATGGATGCAACCTTACGAGAAGACGCGGCCCGCGTCCTAAAAAAGATTGGAGATTCTCGAGCAACAGACGCCCTTGTTCAAGAACTTCAGGGAACCAATTGGATTGTCCGTCGGCATGCAGCCGAGGCGTTAGGAAAAATCGGGGATCCACGTGGCGTCGATCCCTTAGTGCAAGCATTGGCCGATGAGGATTGGTTGGTACGCCGAAATGCCATCGAATCACTCGCACGACTAGGAGATAATCGAGTGCTCACCTCACTCGTGCCCTTGCTAGAAGATGAAAATGAAATGGTCCGAGACACAGCCGAAGGTGCGTTGAGCAGCCTCGGGTGGACGCCGGACTCTGCGAAATCATAGATGATATTTCACATCAATAATTAAGGAGCAACCATGGCAGATGAATCTCCTGTACAACTTGTTCAAATCGGCCCCAAAGGTGGGACGAAGAAAGACGGGTTTAATCTAGTAACAGAAAATGTCACCTCAATTGATATAGAAGCGAAACAGATTGAAGTCGAGTTACTCGCGTATGACGGAAAAACCGTCATGTTAGACGTCGCAGATGTTGCGCTTGAAGATCTACAAAAGATTAAGCCTGGCGATGGCGCCACGTTGCGAGTCATTGAACATGACGGAAAACGCGTCGTTCAACAGTTTCGCATTCGGGCCAAAGACCCCGGTGCCGAAAAAGTTGATGCCGCATTACTCGATCTTTCAGACACCCATTGGTTGAATAGAAAGTATGCCGCTGAAGTCCTCGGAGAACTCAAAGCCGAACAAGCCGTCACGCCTTTGGTCGAGGCCTTGAATGACGAGGTGGGTGATGTGCGACACCGTGCCTACGAAGCCCTAATTAAAATTGGAGCACCATCGGTAACACAGGTGATTCCTCTCCTTGTCTCAGAAGAGGATGACATGCGGCAATCGGCTACAGAAATTTTGCGAAAGATTGGGAAGCCAGCCGTGGCATTGCTAGCAGATTCCCTTGGTGAAGCAGATCCGAAACTCACCAAGCGTATTATGAAAGTGCTTGACCGTATGGGATACAAGCCAAAGGCATAAGACCCCCTGTGAGAGGGGGCCGTCCTATCGTTTACGAGGAAGATTCAGGTAGGACGAGTCCCGGCAGGTGGTCGACCAACTGATACGTAGTAAAACCCTTCCTTGGCTACGCGGTCGGGATCGTAGACATTTCTCAAATCTATCAGGCATGGAGATTTGACCAACGTCTTGAGTTGTTCAAAATCCAGACTCCTAAACTGGTTCCATTCCGTAACCAGAAGAAGAGCATCGGCACCTTCAGCCGTATGATACGCATCTTTGCAAGCCACTAACCCTTTCACAACTTTCAACGACTCCTCAAGCGCTTCCGGATCGTAGGCGCGAACCTTACAGCCTTCTTTGATCAATTGCTCCGCAATTTCTAAAGCAGGAGAGTCCCGAATATCATCAGTATTGGGTTTAAAGGACAGCCCTAACATTGCGATAGTCTTTCCCTTCACCGACCCCAACGTATCATGAATTTTGTCGAGCATGCGCTCCCGCTGTAACTCATTCACAAGTTTTGTGGCTTTGGCCACTTTCATCTCATAACCGGCCTGCTCGCCAATATGAATAAGAGCAGCCGTATCTTTTCCAAAACACGAACCACCATACCCCGGTCCCGCATGAAGAAATTTTGAGCCAACCCGCTTGTCGAGCCCCATCCCCTTCGCGACAACCTGGACATCAGCCCCAACTTTTTCACAAAGGTTAGCCACTTCATTAATAAACGAAATTTTCGTGGCCAGAAACACATTTGAGGCATATTTAATCATCTCTGCCGTCGGAACATCAGTAATCACAATTGGCGTCTCAATGAGATACAGCGGACGGTAGAGATCTTTCATAATAGCCACGGAGGCTGGACTATCAGCACCAATCACGACTCGATTGGGTCGCATAAAATCCTCAATTGCTGAACCTTCTCGTAAAAACTCCGGATTCGAGCAGACACCAAATTTGTGAGGCGTTGTTTGACTTGAAGAAATCAACTTATGAATCCGCTCGGCCGTCCCTACCGGAACAGTAGATTTCGTCACCACAATCTTATAGCCCGTCATGCGACTGCCAATGCTTTTGGCCACTTCATCCACAAAAGACAAATCCGCTGACCCATCATCCCTCGAAGGCGTCCCCACAGCAATAAAAATGACCAGAGCTTCATCCACCGCTTTCGAGAGATCAGTCGTAAACTTTAATCGACCAGCATTCGCATTTTTGGTCACAAGTTCGGCCAACCCTGGCTCAAAAAATGGAATTTCCCCCTTTTCTAATCTTTCGATACGACTAGAATCGACGTCCATGCAGGTCACATTAATGCCATATTCTGCAAAACATGCCCCCGAAACCAAACCCACATAGCCAGTACCTATGACACTCACATGCATGACTTCTCCTCCAATTTTCTATTAATGAAGACGTATATTATGGATTATTGTATGCCGTTTTCGGATTATCGCAAGACTGAAAAGAAAGTAAAATGACACACATTCTTGTGTAGTCACACTTTCCTCTATCGGATAATAGTAAGGTTTTCCTAACAAGCTGTCTACCAAAATATTCAATATTTCAAGCCTATTTCCACAAATCCTTCGTTTCCTTTCATTGCTTGACAGCCATACCACGCAACACTAGAATCGAAGCTCATACAGTCCTCAGAGAGCGGGAATAGCTCAGTGGTAGAGCATCGCCTTGCCAAGGCGAGGGTCGGGGGTTCAAATCCCCTTTCCCGCTCCAAATTTCCTCGCACATTCAACTTCCTCACCTAATACATTATTGACGAATCGTGTGCAGTTGCCTTCTAGCCACAGCTGAGGATTTCTGCCGCTCTTATGAGGAGTACGCGAGGGCTAGCCTCCTCCGTGGGTGTTAGCGAGACATCTTGAGCCGAGCTTACGACGGCGGACCATTCCAATCCCCTTTCCCTCTCCAATTCTTC
>JBMYWX010000084.1:0-11798 GCA_049607825.1 Nitrospirales bacterium | reverse complement strand
TTAAAATGCTGGTTTTCTTCATTTTCAGTTATTCTTTTATCTTTTTTGATAAATTTTGTTTAAAGATAAAAGGAATTAGATTATTATATGTTATTTTCTAACCTTATCTTTTGATATAAATTGTCCAGCTTTATAATTCTTAATATTCATTCAAAGTGTCCTGCTATTTAATTTCTAGAAAAGAGCAAGAAATTCTCTTTATAATCCACCTTCACAAGTACTTTCCTTGTAAAACCTGAATGGAAAACTAGAATAGCACATTCATTAATTAGGGAAATATTTAATAAGTAGAATATGACAGCTTCATTTTTTGAGATGCACCCCTCTTCGGTAGATCAAGAGGCCCCTGAACCACTTGTGAAGAGCGGCCCATTTCTAGCAAGGAGTTGGGTCAATGTCACAAAACGATACCGTAAAATCGAGTCACGTCTTGTGTTTGAGCCAGTTACAAGCCCGTTATCTAATTTTAGCTCTCTCTCGAAAGCTGTAATTCTTAGAAACTCGTTATTGAAAATGTAGCGGATATAATAGAATTCTAATACAAGATTTTGAAGAAAGTATTGAGGGCAGGATATATGCTCTAAAGAAGGTTACTCGCTATCAACAGAGTTATCTGACTCAGATTGCAAAGGCGGTTGACCATTTGAATCTTGCTCTGAGCTCTCTGATTCCTCATCAGGCTCAGCTAACTTCGCGACGCCAACGACGCGATCTTCTTCGGACATGTCAATTAATCTCACGCCTTGCGAATTGCGACCAATTTCTCGGAGATCGCCGATTCGCATACGCAACACCATGCCTTCGGCTGTCATCATCATAATATCGTCGGCATCAGTGACCTGATGAAACGACACGGCCGGCCCGTTCTTATCTGTGACTTTGACGCTAATCACACCTTTGCCTGCCCGAGCTTGCGCTCGATACTCAGAGGCTTGGGTACGCTTGCCATAGCCCAACTCCGTCACAGTTAAAACGGAAGAGACAGATTCTGGCGACAGGGTTGTCATGCCAATTACGTGGTTACCTTCTTCAAGATTAATCCCCCGCACGCCTCGTGCAGTTCGTCCCATGGCACGGACATCGGCTTCTTTAAAACGAATGACAAGGCCTAGGCGCGTCCCTAGCACAATGTCGCGTTGCCCATCCGTCAGTTCAACACCAATCAATTTATCTCCATCATCAAGCGTCAAAGCAATAATGCCACCTTGCCGAGGATTAGAATAGGCCGACAACTCTGTTTTCTTAATCGTTCCCTGACGCGTGGCCATAACGATGTATTGGTCATCTCGAAACTTTTTTACCGACAAGGTGACGGTGACTTTTTCATCAGGAGCCAAGGCAAGAAGGTTGACGATGGCTTTGCCTTTGGTCGCACGTCCGACATCGGGCAGTTCATATACTTTGAGCCAGTAGACCTTTCCGGCATCGGTAAAGAACAGCAGGTAATCATGTGTTGAGGCGCTAAAGATTTTCTCCACAAAATCTTCGTCACGCACGCCCATCCCAATCTTGCCTTTGCCTCCACGATTTTGTGCGCGGTACTCAGAAGCAGGGTTTCGTTTGATATATCCGGCATGGGAAACCGTCACAATAACTTCTTCTTCCACAATCAGGTCTTCGCGTTGGATTTCAGCTTCAACTGGGATAATTTTTGTTCGCCGATCATCCGTATATGCTTCTCTGATCTCGTGTAATTCGTCTTTGATAATTTGCCGCACCCGTATGTCAGAATCGAGGATTTCTTTGAGCTCGAGAATTTTCGCTTTAATTTCTTGGTATTCTGTGGCCAATTTATCTTGTTCGAGTTGCGTTAGCCGCTGTAATCGCATATCCAGAATTGCATTCGCCTGAAGCTCACTGAGTGCAAATTGCTCCATTAACCCCTGCCGAGCGACGTCTGGCGCGCTCGCCCCACGAATCAACGCGATGATGGCATCCAAATTGGATAAGGCAATGGTGAGCCCTTCGAGGATATGCGCACGTTCTTCGGCTTTCCGAAGATCAAAGGCCGTTCGGCGAATGATGACTTCTCGACGATGTTCGATAAACGCGGCGAGAATTTGTTTGAGATTGAGCACCTCGGGACGGTTGTTGACTAAGGCCAACATGATGATCCCAAAGGTCGTTTGCATTTGCGTATGCTTGAACAACTGATTCAAAAGGACAATGGGGGTTTCATTTTTCTTGAGTTCGATCACGACACGAAGCCCATCACGGTCGGACTCATCACGGAGGTCTGAAATCCCCTCGATTCGTTTGTCATGGATCAGTTCAGCAATCTTTTCAAGGAGCCGAGCCTTATTCACTTGATACGGTAACTCGGTCACGATAATCCGTGATCGGTCAGTTTTTTCATCTGTTTCGATATCGGCCTTGGCTCGAACCATCAGCAACCCACGGCCAGTATGGTAGGCCTCTTTGATCCCCTGCGTGCCGTAAATAAAGCCAGCAGTCGGGAAATCAGGACCCGGTACGATCTCCATCAGATCGGCAATACTCATATCTGGGCGGTCAATGAGTTCAATGAGAGCACTGGTGATCTCACCCAGGTTATGAGGGGGAATATTTGTGGCGTATCCGACAGCAATGCCACCCGCTCCATTAATGAGTAGACTCGGGACTCTGGCAGGCAACACAAGTGGTTCGACACTCGACTCGTCATAGGTCGGCGTGAAATCAACGGTTTCTTTGTCGATGTCGACCAGCATTTCCTGGGCGATTTTGGTGAGCCGTGCCTCGGTATACCGCATGGCTGCAGGTGGATCCCCGTCAACAGACCCAAAGTTCCCCTGTCCATCCACCATGGTGTACCGCATGTTGAAGGGCTGTGCCATCCGCACGAGGGTATCGTAAATCGCAGAGTCGCCATGGGGATGAAAGTTCCCCATGATTTCGCCAACAATCTTGGCTGATTTTCGATACGGTCGGTTGGCCGCCAGACCCATCTCATTCATGCCGTAGAGAATGCGGCGATGAACGGGCTTCAGGCCATCCCGTACATCAGGCAAGGCCCGTCCCACGATCACGCTCATGGCGTAATCCATATAAGACAGGCGCATCTCGTCTTCGAGTGCGATTTGGGTCAGACGAACTTCATCTGGCATGGTGAGTTGGTAAATACAAAATGCACATTAAAAAATTTGATACATACGATTTCTACACATCGAGATTGCGGACTTCGAGCGCATGATGTTGAATAAAGTTTCGTCGAGGTTCAACTTCGTCACCCATGAGGATCGTGAAAATTTCATCCACACCTGTCATGTCTTCGAGTTTGACTTGCAAGAGCGCGCGGGTTTCCGGGTTCATCGTGGTATCCCACAATTGCCCCGGGTTCATTTCCCCTAACCCCTTGTATCGCTGGAATGACAAACCCTTTTTGCCGGTGGCTAGGATGGCTTGGACTAACTCGTCCGAAGTCGCAAATTCAGACTCCACCTCTTTGGCTTTCATTTTGTACGGAGGCTTACCTAAACCCATGGCTGAAGGACTGAGTTTTTGCATTTCTCGAAAATCGGCAGATCCGACCAAATCATGTGTCAGTGTCAAACTATGAATCATGCCGTTCGTTGGCACACGACAGAGGACCGAATGTGTATTATGTTCTTCGTCTTCATGAATCTCTATCGTCATCCGTGATTGAGGATAGGCTTTTTCCAACGCGGATTTCACCTCAACGATCACTGCCTCTAGTTGGGTGCGATTCTTCAGTAGATCTCTGTTGATCGTTGGTTGATCGGCAAACGCTCGCAAGATTCCCGTTTCATATTGCTTTCTCCCAAATCGATTCAGGAGGTCTTCAAAGGCAATCAAATTTTTGAGAAGGGGCAGAAGTTCTGTTTGGGTCACAAAGGCATTGTCGCGTTCCACAAAGACTTCGACGTCTTCTACCGCAAGCGCAGAGAGATATTCATTGAGAGCGTTATCGTCTTTGAGATACTGCTCCGATTTTCCCTTTTTTACTTTGTACAATGGCGGTTGCGCAATGTAGATATACCCGTTCTCTAATAGTTCATGCATTTGTCGGAACAAGAAGGTGAGCAGAAGAGTTCGAATATGACTCCCATCGACGTCCGCATCAGTCATGAGGATAATTTTGTGGTAGCGCGCCCGTGCGATGTCGAATACTTCCTTGTCGTCCTTCCCTTTTTCTGATTCTTCCCGACGACGCCCGATGCCTGTTCCCAAAGCCATGATGAGTGTTCGGATTTCTTCGCTCGACAGCATCTTGTCGAACCGCGCTTTCTCAACATTCAAGATCTTTCCCTTGAGTGGAAGAATCGCTTGAAATTTTCGGTCGCGGCCTTGCTTAGCTGACCCTCCGGCAGAGTCTCCTTCTACAATAAAGAGCTCGCTGAGCGCGGGATCTTTTTCAGAACAATCTGCCAGTTTTCCTGGCAATGACCCGCCATCCAATGCACCTTTTCTCCGAATCAGGTCTTTGGCTTTTCTCGCAGCTTCGCGAGCCCTCGCCGCATCAATAGCTTTTCCTATAATCTTTTTGGCAACCGATGGGTTTTCTTCAAAGTAGGCCCCAAGTGCTTCATTGACGGCGGCCTCAACCACACCCTTGACTTCACTATTCCCTAATTTAGCTTTTGTTTGGCCTTCGAATTGGGGATTGCGCACCTTGACGCTAATCACCGCTGTTAACCCTTCACGCACATCATCACCAGATAGTGACTCGACTTCTTTCTTTAATAACTCATTGGAGGTGGCATAGGAATTAATGGTTCGTGTCAGAGCAGCTTTAAATCCACTCAGATGGGTGCCCCCTTCTCGCGTGTTAATGTTGTTGGCAAAGGAAAAGAGATTTTCGGCATAGCCCACATTGAATTGTAAGGCCACCTCGAGGATCATCTCAGGCTTTTCAGTCTCAATCACGATTGGTTTATGAATGGGTGTCTTGGCTTCATTGAGATGTTCCACGAATGAGACGATCCCGCCTTCATAACAAAAGGCTTGCTCTTTTTCTTTTCCCTTTCGCTGATCAACGAGATTAATCGCAAGGCCCTTATTGAGAAAGGCTAATTCACGAAGCCGGCGCGCTAATACATCAAAACTAAATTCAACCGTTTCAAAGATCTGGGCATCGGCCATGAACGTGACCTTCGTTCCCCGTTTTTTGGTTTTCCCCGTCGTCGAGAGTTGACCTGTGGGAACTCCGCGAACATAGCTCTGTTCAAACACTTGCTCGTCTTGCCAAATTTCTAACTCCAACCATTCTGACAAGGCATTGACGACTGATATGCCAACACCGTGGAGTCCACCTGAAACCGTGTATGCGCCCTGTTCAAATTTCCCACCAGCATGGAGGACCGTTAACGCCACCTCTGCAGCGGACTTTTTTTGAGTGGAATGCATCCCTGTGGGAATCCCACGTCCATTATCTGAGACCACGACGCTGCCATCCAGCTGAATCGTCACATTAATTTCTTTTCCAAACCCCGCCATATGTTCATCGACACTGTTGTCGACCACCTCATACACGAGGTGATGCAAACCATCAGGGCCAGTACTGCCAATATACATGGCAGGCCGTTTTTGTACGGCTTCCAACCCTTCAAGGACCTTAATTTGGTCAGCATCATACTGCTCACTAGACGACCCTGATCCGCTGGCATGGAGGTTACCTGGTCCCGTTATTTCGGAAGATTCCATAGGGTTCTACGTTTGGAACAATGAAGTTAATGAATGGCAGACCCAAATATTCAAAACCCGTTATACTTTTACTGGCATGACAACGGCTTTGAATTTGGGGTTCTCGTGCTCCTGGATTAAGCACGGACTCAAGGATGTTTCCATTTGCATGGTTAGAAATTCACCGTCTATGGCACTGAGCACATCAAGAAGATAGCGTGCGTTAAATCCTGTTTCAAAATCTTCTCCTTGACGCTCGGCAGATATTTCTTCGTTCGCTTCTCCTAAATCAGGATTACTCGATGAGAGATGGATACGGTCCTGTGTAAAGGCAAGTTTAATGGCATAGGATTTATCTCGAGACAGTAATGAGACGCGTCGCAGCGCACCTTCCAATTCGACTCGGGGTACCTTGATTTTTTTTGGTCCTTCTTTCGGAACGACTTGCTGATAGTTTGGGTAGGCGCCCTCCATGACTCGTGAAGTCAGGACGAGCCCGCTCTTACGGAAGATGAGCATATTTTTCGTAAATCCGACCATTGGTTCATTATCATCTTCTTCCAACAAACGCTTTATTTCTGTTGCGGCTTTTTTAGGGATAATGACCTTTGTTTCTGTCGCTGGTAGAGACGCCTGATCAACGACCACCTCTTGCTCGGCCATCGCCAGTCGATGCCCATCGGTTCCGACTAAACGCAGCGTGGCTTTCTTGGCGCTGTCACTAATAACTGAGACCAAGATTCCGTTCAGCACATAGCGCGTATCATTATCACCAACAGCAAAGATTGTTCGTCGGATTAGCTCTAATAGTCCTGCTGAGGGAAGAGGAATGAGACCATCCCGCTCAATAGCAGGAAGGCTGGGATAGTCTTGGCTAGGAAGCCCGACCACCCGAAACTCACTACGGCCTGCTTTAATCGTGACCCAGCTATTCTCTGCAACATTCAGTTGCACTTCTGGCTCACGAATTTCTTTGAGGATTTCAAATAGTTTCCGTGCAGAAAACGTAACGGACCCCGGCTCCTCAACCGTTGCTTTATAGAGGCCTCGCATAGCTAATTCTAAGTCGGTGGCTAAAATGTCCAACCCTTCAGATTTTGCTTCTAAGAGAATGTTCGCCAATATCGGCATGGTGTTTCGTTTTTCAACAACACCCTGCACTCGTTGAAGAGCAGTAAGAAGTTCTTGGCGCTGTATTTTGACCTTCATGTCATGACTCTCCTAGGCTAACCTTTACCGATTTCTTCTTTAAGACTGTCTAACGTTGACCGTAAAACTGAATCAGACTCTTGTGATTTTAATATTTGCTTGCAGGCATGAATAATAGTGGTATGATCTTTTCCACCAAAATCTCGACCGATTTCTGGAAATGAGGCATCCGTCATTTCCCGGCAAAGATACATGGCGACCTGCCGTGGGTGCACAAGTGTTTTGGTTCGACGTTTAGATTTTAAGTCTGACACCTTCAAATGAAAACGTGAGGCTACAACTTCTTGAATATCCTCAGTGGTAATGACATTTCGTTTCCCACCAAGAAGGTCACGTAAAACATTTTTGGCCATATCTACCGTGATCATCTGGCCCGTGAGAGACGCATAGGCTCCTAATCGAATGAGGGCTCCTTCAAGCTCTCGTATATTACTTTTTAAATTGGCCGCGAGTAATTGAATCACATCTTCCGAGATTGCAACTCCCTCTTCTTCAGATTTTTTTCTGAGAATGGCAATCCGTGTTTCTACATCTGGTTGTTGAAGATCTGCAATTAAGCCCCATTCAAAGCGAGAGCGGAGTCGCTCCTCCATTGAAGGCATTTCCTTAGGAAAACGGTCGCTGGATAAAACAATTTGCTTTCGTGCTTCGTGCAGTGAATTAAACGTATGAAAGAACTCTTCCTGTGTTCGCTCTTTGCCCGCGAGGAACTGAATATCATCAATGAGCAGCATGTCGATATTTCGATAGCGTCGACGCAACTCAATCATTTTGTCATACCTGATGGAGTTGATGACCTCATTGGTAAACTGTTCGGTTGTCACATAAGCAATTCGTAATTCACTACCCTTCGCGACAAAGTTCCCTATTGAATGCAGAAGATGTGTTTTTCCAAGCCCTACACCGCCATAGATAAACAGGGGGTTGTAGGCCAAAGCCGGAGATTCAGCAACAGCGCGACTGGCCGCATGGGCAAATTGATTACTTGCTCCAACAACAAAGTTATCAAATGTATACTTGGGGTTAGGAAGCGGGTTTTTCTTATTTCGAGCAACAGCAGGTTTTTGGTGTTGTAAGACCTCAACATGTAATGGGCTTTGCGAAGACTGAGAAGAAACGTCTAATTCTCGGACAATAAAGTCTACTTCTACTTGTCCTGAGAAAGCTCCAGCTGACTGAAAAGCCTCGCCAATTAAGTCTAAATAATTTCTCTCTAACCATTCGCCAAAAAATTTGTTCGGGACAGCAACTTTGGCTTTTTTTCCATTAAATCCTTCAAACATAACTGGCGAAAACCACGTTTCAATCACTTCACTGCCTAACCGTACTTGAAGATATTCCAAGACAGTTCCCCAGACGTTATGATTCGTATCCAATGAGGATTCCACTTTATTCACAGACTTATAAACACCTGTTAATAATTTTACCTACTGTCGCCATTTATGAAATAGCTATACACGATAAACTGTCACGGTCTCCCAGCATTTTCGAGCTCTACACCCACTTCATATACAGCTAACCTTCAAAGTATTCCACCATTACATCACAATACAGCTCACAAATATTTTTTATAACTAGCTGAATTATTTATAGTATTAACGGTAATTATATCTTATCCACAAACTCACAATCACCTATTATTACTTCTCCTCCTCCTACGAATTTTCTCTATTGTAAAGAAATAAAGAGGAAGAGAGTTTTTAAATATGTGAATTATCATTTATATCACCACGACATTATCTGAACCAAAAATCAGTCCAAGTAATTCATGATATGAAATTGATTCGAATGTTGACTGAATATCTAAAAATTTCTCATTATCTTCAACGACATAGGTACATTCACCCATATGATCTTGTTGTGCTCGACCTTCTTGAATGAATACATGGGAAAAAGAACGGCCATCTTGTTCTTGATTTGGCTGAACATAAGGGAACTCTCCCTGATCTTTTTTTATGACCTGAGTAAGGATGTAGAGGGTTTTCGGCATATCAATAGATTGTTAGAAAACAAGGACTCGATCAGCTTCCTGCACAAGAGATTGAATGTTGTGAGCTGACTTTTCAGTAATTAAATAATCGGGATCTAAGGTAAACGACTGTTGGCTGCCTTCAGGTACGATGATGGGAAGCTGTAAATCCTGAATTGCTGGGACATATTTTTCAAGAATCTCTTCGTCAATGACTGCAGAATCTATTTCTTCGGTTAAGAGTAATCGTGCTTGGCCTATTACGATAATCGATAATGCATTGGGCCCCGTTGAGAGACCAAGCGCAATTCGAAAACCCTCTACAGGTTGTTGGGAAACCGTTGGATCCTTACGGATTAAAACAATGATCTTAAGAGACATGGATGCATTAACAAACCATAAGACCTAAAACGGACAGAGAGTGATAATACATCCGAAGACGTGTTGTTTAGAAATTGTGGAGGGCTTAATCAGTAATATATTCGTTTCTTATTGAAAAATAAGGGAAAACGTATCATTATTTAATAAAAAAAGTCAAGAAATTAGAAGATACCAACCTTCTTATTTATCCATAAATTTAACTTCTCTGGTATCAAGGAAATTGGTATTTCTATCTGCATTTTGTTCTGCATATTTCGAATAATGACGAGATCTTTCTTTTCTTCATCATCTCCTAAAATAATTGTTGCGATAACTCCTAGTCGATCAGCAGATCGGAGATGAGATTTCAATGTTCTCGCTCGGTAATCTGTATCTGCGATAAATCCAGCCTGTCGAAGGACATGTAATAATTTTATACCAGCTGGACGACCGCGTTCTCCAAATCCGGCAATAAACACTTTAGGAGCAGTAGTGGGGATAAGTGAATCGGGGAGAAGAAGATTGACTCGCTCAAGTCCTACGGCAAACCCAACAGCTGGTGTGATAGGTCCTCCGAGATTTTTGACGAGCCCATCATATCGTCCACCAGCTCCAATGGTATTTTGAGCACCTAAGTGCGATGACGTAATCTCAAACGTGGTTTGGGAATAGTAGTCTAATCCTCGCACAAGCTTATGATGAAGGGTATAAGGAATATTAAGAAGAGAGAGACCATCTTGGACTGCTTGGAAGTGTGATGATGAGGTTGTTGAGAGATGGTCAAGAAGTCTTGGAGCATTATCAGTTAATATCTGACATTTTTTTACCTTACAATCAAGAATTCGTAAAGGATTTGTATGGATACGCCGTTGACAATTTTCACAAAATTCTCGAATTTGCTCAGTCACATAGGCTTGGAGTTGAGTAATATAGACTTGTCGATCATCTGATGAGCCAATAGAATTAATATAGAGTGTAAGATCGGGTAATTGTAAATTTGTAAAATAATGCCAAAGTAATGAGATAACCTCGACATCCATAAATGGATCATCCGTTCCGAATACTTCTACACCGAACTGATGAAATTGTCGAAAACGACCAGCTTGGGGACGTTCATGACGGAACATAGGACCAAGATAAAAGAGCTTCCGCATGGAAAATTGGGATGTGAGATTATGTTCAAGATAGGCTCTTACTACCCCAGCAGTCCCTTCAGGGCGAAGGGTTAGAGAGGTACCATCTCTATCTTGAAAGGTATACATTTCCTTTTCTACGACATCAGTGGATTCCCCTATACTTCTCGAGTACAATTGAGTTTGTTCAAAAACTGGTATGCGAATTTCTGAAAACCCATAACTTTCCGCGAGTTTGTGAGCAGTTGATTCAATGATATTCCACCTGGGTGCTTGATCAGGAAGAATATCTTTGATGCCTTTGATACTACGAATCATGGCAGCCTGATATCCTTTGTAGAGCGTAAATAATGGTATTTACTAATGATTTTCCTTGAAATGACTATATCTTTACCCTAGATCCGAGTCAATAAATAGGTTACCCAATAGATACTCAGGTTACTGAGGATGTACTATTGTCACTTTCTCAGTCATTATAGATTGACAACCCCTGTTGAAATCACCATAATTTACGGTTCTCACATTTGCTTTTAAGAAGGAGAATATTGCCGTGTCATTTACCTCTCGACAGCCATCAAATCTCAAACGAAAACGTGATCACGGTTTTCGAAAACGGATGAGCACAAAGAATGGAAGAAAAGTTCTTGCGAGGAGGAGAAAGAAGGGACGCATTCGTCTAACTGTTTCGGATGAGTAAAAGTCGTTCCTCTGACTCCGATATCTTCATAAAAAAAACAAAGGATTATGATCAGGTTAAACGATCTGGACAACGTTACCAGAGTTCTTTGTTTAATCTCATGTTTTGTAAAAACCAAATTTCTCATTCGCGAGTAGGCATTGTTGTCGGTCGACGATTTGGAAAAGCGGTTGTCAGAAACCGGGGTAAACGGATTTTTCGAGAACTGGTGCGGGCCATACAGGGGGAATTCGTTAAAGGGTATGATATCGTTATATTCCTCAAACGGCCTGTATTGGAGAAGAATTATCAGATTGTTCAAGAAAATTGGAAAGTAGCCCTTCACAGGATTGGCGTTCTTCGTCCCAATCCTTCTCAATCATGTCCCGAGCCATTCTCTGGTTAATTTCAGTCTATCAAAAGTGGATTTCCCCATTTTTACGACCGCATTGCCGGTTTGAACCCTCGTGTTCTCATTACGGGCACGAAGCGATCCGTCGTCATGGACTGCTAAGGGGAATGGGGTTGACCACGTTGAGACTTCTTAAGTGCCAACCGTTCCATGCCGGTGGGAGTGATCCAGTTCCTTGATCATTCCATTATTCTGGATCTTACTCATTGTCACTATTACAAGGTTCCGAGCATTCTGAAAATTTCGGGAACATCTAACATTGTCTAGAAAGCTCTAAATTCAAATGGAAAAACGTGTCGTTCTTTTTATTGTGTTGTGTCTGGGTATCATTATTGGGTGGGATATGGTCATGAAGCAATATGGCTTCTCTCCTCTAAATGATACATCCATTATTGATCA
>JBMYWX010000083.1:0-11879 GCA_049607825.1 Nitrospirales bacterium | reverse complement strand
TGGCGATACGAATCGCAGAACGTGAACCTGCAGCCATTGTGCAGTCTTCTAAGGCTCGGTATCTATTAGATGATCAAGCCCAGGTCTTATCTTTGGTTGAGGATACCCAATATTCTGATTTGCCAATTTTGCGTGGGGTGTCTTCGACGTTTCCTACTGTTCGCGATCCAGAGGGTCAGCAGAAAATTCGAGATGGGATTCAAGTGGGACATTTGCTTGCTCGTGCATTCAACGAAGTGCCGACAGTGAATGTAGAGCAGGCTTCAATGATTGTTGCGAGTATCAAGGCGCTGCGGTTTCAATTTGGGGAGTCGATTGAAGCGCAATGGCAGCGGTTTCAGACATTGTCACCTTCAATTCAAGAGCACATGACGCGTGAGGCTACGGAAGTTGATTTGCGGTATGCAGGAAAAGTGATTCTTCGCAAAAGGGAGTAACGAGCAATGTCGAAGAAAGAGCGCATCGTCGTTGGATTAGATATTGGAACCACAAAAATTTGTGCGGTAGTCGCGGAAGTTCTTGATGATCTGTCCATCAATGTGATTGGTGTCGGGTCTAGTCCTTCGCGTGGCTTGCGAAAGGGTGTGGTGGTCAATATTGAAAGTACGGTGGAATCGATTAAGAAAGCCGTAGAAGAAGCAGAGTTAATGGCAGCTGTTCAGATCAATTCTGTGTACACCGGCATTGCCGGTAGTCACATTGCCAGTGAAAGTACTCATGGGGTTATCGCACTGAAGAAGCGAGAAGTCTTTAATGGAGATGTCCATCGAGTTATTGAAACGGCGCGGGGTGGAGCCATCATTCCTTCTGATCGTCGGGTTCTTCATGTCTTGCCCCGTGAGTTTATTGTAGACGATCAAGAAGGCATTCGTGACCCGATTGGTATTGCTGGATCGCGCTTGGAAGTAGATGTTCATATCGTGACCGGAGCGGTTACGTCGGCGCAAAACCTTGCGCGGTGTGTGACTCGTGCAGGTCTCGATGTCGCAGATATTGTGTTGCAACCATTGGCATCGAGTGCGGCAGTCTTGTCTATTGAAGAAAAAGATTTGGGTGTGGTGATGGTTGACCTAGGTGGCGGGACGTCTGATGTGGCTATTTATGTGGATGGGAGCATTCGTCATTCTGCGGTCATTCCGATCGGAGGAAATCATTTGACGACGGATCTGAC
The DNA here is from genome assembly GCA_049607825.1 of Nitrospirales bacterium. Lineage (GTDB taxonomy): Bacteria > Nitrospirota > Nitrospiria > Nitrospirales > UBA8639 > JAGQKC01. Next base: position 10,708 of record JBMYWX010000083.1, on the reverse strand, counting down.
CGTTGGGTTACGAACGTCTCATGCTGATGCAGAAAAAATAAAAATTCGGCATGGCGTTTCATTAGCCGAGCAGGTTGATGATGACGAAGCCATAGAGGTTCCGAGTGTCGGAGGTCGTCCACCTCGCTTAGTCTCACGCAGTCACATCGCAGAGATTTTACAACCTCGTGTAGAAGAGATGTTTGATCTGGTCCGACGAGAAATTCGTCGTGCAGGATATGACGGGATGCTTGTGGCGGGAGGTGTCATTACGGGAGGGACGTCATTGCTGCCAGGCATGGCAGAATCAGCAGAACGTATTTTGGATTTACCCGTTCGGAGTGGAGGCCCAACTGGTATCGGAGGGTTACGAGATGTGGTGAGTAATCCCACATGTGCCACAGCTGTGGGACTGATTTTACATGCAGTTAGTCATGAGCATGTGCTGCAGGGAGTTGGTGTAGGTGGGGGAAGTGTCGGGTCAGGGCGGTGGACCACGGTGTTAGATCGTATGAAAGACCGTGTCATGAACTTCTTCTAAGCCAAAGGAGTCGACAACGACCGGGAAAAATTTGAGATTGTTTCAGAAATGGAATCGCAAGGAAATGAGAGTCGAGTATAGGAATCTTTACCGTTCGGATAATTAGTTTGGCGAAAGGAGGCCATCATGTTTTCATTTTCAGAGGAAGAAGCATCTGCCATTCGTATTAAAGTGATTGGGGTAGGTGGCGCAGGATGTAATGCAGTCAATACCATGATTTCGGCTGGGCTGAATCGAGTCGAATTTGTGGTTGCGAACACGGATGTTCAGGCTCTGGAAAAGTCTGAGGCTCCGTTCAAAATTCAGTTAGGTCCCGAGCGCACGCGTGGGCTTGGGGCAGGCGCGCGTCCAGATGTCGGAAAAGAAGCGGCCATTGAAAGTGAAGACCAAATTCGTGACGCCCTAGAGAATGCGGAGATGGTGTTTGTGACCGGAGGCATGGGTGGGGGAACCGGGACTGGTGGCGCTCCCATTGCTGCTAAGATTGCACGAGAACTTGGGATTTTGACAGTGGGTGTCGTGACAAAGCCTTTTCAATATGAAGGTCATCGTCGAGCGGCGTATGCTGAGGAAGGCTTACGAGAATTGAAAAAACATGTCGATTCGCTTCTCGTCATTCCCAATCAAAAGCTGTTGAACCTCGTTGATAAGAGTACTCCGCTTCTGGAGGCGTTTAAAGTGGCTGATGATGTGTTACGACAGGCCATTCAGGGTATATCTGATGTGATTACAACTCCAGGATTTGTGAATGTAGACTTTGCCGATGTGCGTACGGTCATGAGTTATTCCGGCCGAGCGGTGATGGGATTGGGTATCGGGCGTGGTCCGAATCGGGCCGCTGAAGCAGCGAGACAGGCTATCGCGAGCCCGCTTCTTGAGGATGGGAGTATTGAAGGTGCCCGAGGTCTGCTCTTGAACATATGTGGAGGTCCGAGCCTGACGTTACATGAAGTTGATGAGGCATCCACTATTGCCAAAGAAGCGGCCGATCCACAAGCGAATATTATTGTTGGACAGGTCATTAATCCTGAAGCGGGTGACGAAATTGTGGTGACTGTGATTGCAACAGGATTTGATCAAAAGGATTCAGGTTTTTCTCGTGGGCATACTCGAGAGCTGGTTAATGAGCATCTTGTGCGTGAACGTCCTGTTCGTGAGCAGCCTGAACGGGAAGCCCCGACGTTGGCGGTCAGACCAGCCCCTGAGCCAGCGATGGCTTCAGTGTCCAATGATGTGGGGTATTCAGATGAAGAGTTGGATCGTCCCACCTTTATGCGACGATATGTTCCAAGGCAAAAACCTCAGGAAAAAAATGGAAGTTTACTTGTTGATGATGATTGGGATGTGCCAACCTATTTACGAAAACCTTCCGATTCGTGAGGGACGGTAGGGGAATAGGCTAAGGAGGTGGATTCTCTATCATTCCCTGATTGCATACCCGTCGAGAAGGGCTTTGACCATTTTTTTGGTACTCGTCAAAGTCCTGCTCCTCTAATCAACATTCTTCGAGTGGGGCAGGTAACCCCTGTCCCACCAGATTATCCGCATGTCATTTCCCTGAAGCAGGTACATGGGAAAGATGTGGCGGTGTTTGATAAACCTGTTGACGTCGCGACGCCTATTCCCAGTGATGGAGATGCTTTAGTCACCAATCAGCCCAATGTGCTGTTAGTCGTTCGAACAGCGGATTGTGTTCCTGTACTTATGGTTGATGTTGAACGACGAGTTGTGGCTGCTGTCCATGCGGGTTGGCGTGGGGCGGTTGCGGGGATTGTGCCTGATACCCTTTTAGTATTATCGGAACGTTTTGGAAGTATTCGTGATCAGATTCGCGTGGCCATAGGTCCGTCCATTGGGCCTTGTTGTTTCGAAGTAGACGAGCCCGTACTTCGTCCATTGAAAGAACAGTTTTCTTTTTCGACGGATGTGTTGAAGACCATCTCCTCCACACATGCGAAGCTTGATCTTAAAGCATTGATTAGGTATCAGCTGACGGAGGCTGGTATCGAAGCTGATGCGATGAGGTGGAGCCAGGATTGTACGCAATGTGATGCCAAGCGGTTCTTTTCATATAGAAGGGAAGGCCAAGTGAACGGGACAATGATCAGCGGCATTATGATGAAGGCATAGATCTTGAGCAACATAAGTGACGTAAGGATGATTCAGGATTACAATAGAGTACTGTAGTGTGATTTTCACGGTTATCCATGGTGTATACGAGTTTGTCGTTCTCATCCCTTTCGCAAAATATCCAAAAAGTCATGCAGTCAATACATGAAGCGGCCTTGCGGGTGGGGCGAGACCCCAATGCCATTCAATTAGTGGCTGCAACAAAAACCGTTCCATTTGCACGAATGCGTGAAGGGCATGAAGCTGGCATCCAGATCTTCGGTGAAAATCGTTTACAAGAGGCTCAGCCAAAACAGCGGGACCTTCGTGATCTGACGACAGTTTCCTGGCATTTTATTGGGCAAGTGCAACGCCGAAAAATTAAGGATGTTGTAGGAGCTTTTGATCTCATCCATTCTGTGGAGAACTCTGTCCAAGCGAGAGAGATGGACAAGCGATCCAAGGAATTGGGGATTAAACAAGATATTCTCCTGCAGGTCAATGTGAGTGGTGAGGCGACCAAAGGGGGGTATGCTATCCCGGACCTCATGGAGTCCTTGCCAGAGCTTGCTGGGATGCGTCATCTTGCAGTGAAGGGATTGATGACCATTCCCCCTTGGACTGAAGACGTTGAAGCAGTGAGACCCTATTTTCGAACATTACGAGAGTTATCCCGGACCATAGATCAGCATGATTATGAACACATCTCGATGAATGAATTGTCGATGGGGATGTCCCAAGATTATACGATTGCGGTTGAGGAAGGGGCTACACTCGTCCGCGTAGGATCGGCTCTTTTTGGTGCTCGTCCACTCAGGGCATCATAACGGATAATCAATAGAATTGTGAGCATCAAACGCAGGCTAAGGAGAGATTCGACTTTGCATCAGTCCTCTTTTGGTAGGGAGTCCCTTACCTAGAGAGTCCAAGCTCGAACCATCACCAGCATTGTGACCGAATCAATAGTACGAGAGAATAATGAGATGCCATTGGGCATCCATTTAGACAGAAGAGATATGACACAGTTGAACTGATCGGATGACGTAGGGAGTTTTAATGGGATATTTTGCTCAGGCTGCTATCTTTCTTATTGACCTCGTATTTGGTTTGTATGTGTTGGCCGTCCTCTTGCGCTTTCTCCTGCAACGAGCAGGGGCTGACTTTTTTAATCCCGTTTCACAAATGCTCTACACGGTGACCGATCCGGCCTTACGGCCATTGCGCCGTTTTGTTCCTGCCTATGGAGGTATTGATTGGGCAACGATTCTGTTGTTGTTCCTGATACAAGGGGCAGAACTGAGTCTGATCGCATGGCTTGGATCTGGCCACATCCCAGCATTGCCTGGCCTGTTTGTGTTAACCCTGGCCCACCTTCTAAGCTTAGTTATCTATGTCCACTTGTTTCTGATTATTATTCAGGTTGTGATGAGTTGGATAAACCCTGGGGCCTATAATCCCCTTACCGGATTAATGTCCCAACTAACAGAGCCACTCTTACGGCCGGCACGTGGTCTTATTCCTCCTGCTGGTGGGTTTGATTGGTCTGCGCTCGTGGTCCTGGTCTGTTTGCAGTTAGCGTTGATCTTGATTGTGTCACCTCTTCAGGACTTCGGACACCAACTGTCCGGGCTAGGAATGCGACTACACTAGTTGTGGGTGAATCGTTGTTTGGGGGATGGTTGACGGAGAGAGGGGTGTTTGCCAGGTACTCTTGGACTTGCAGAGGAGGAAAGACTTGACCCCAGAGCGCAATAGTCGACTCACGGTCCCCATGCTTTTTGCAATTCGACGGCAGTTGGGATATGGTATGCTCTAGGAAGTTTCGCTCCTATTTTCAACTCTGATCATGATGTTTTTGTCGTAGGTCCACATGCCTTTGGTCCTGGAGTAATCCGCACAGAGTATTGAAAGATCCTGTTATGAAAATTACTCCTCTAGATATTCAACACAAAATTTTTGATTTACAATTTCGTGGCTACGAAAAACGACAGGTCGATCAATTTTTGGAAGAACTCGCTGAAACGGTTGAAGGGCTCACCCGTGAAAATTCTTCCCTGAAAGAGGCGGCTTTGGCAAAAGACCAAGAACTTGATCACCTGAAGAAGTCAGAATCGACGCTGACGAATACCTTGATGTCTACACAGACATTTGTGGATCATTTGAAACGCGGGGCCGAACGAGATGCAGAATTGATTGTAAAAGAAGCCGAACTCAAAGCTGAAGAGATCCTTGCCCAGAGTCGAACTGATTTGATGGACCTCAGACGAATTATTACTGACCTCCGTCGTCAGCGTGCCCTGGTTTTAGAGCATTTGCGTTCGACCCTGAATGCCTTTCATCGTTTGATCGAAGTCGAGGACGGGGCCGACCCCATTCCTGATGTGGTTGAGGAGGCAGATTTTCACCAAAGCCAACGAATTTCCCCAGACGCATAACACTCTTGGTGCAAGACTTTCTGGCTCATGTCCGATGATAAGATCAATCCAATTACACGGGCATTGCAACAGGGAGTTGATACGCACGTTTTCCCCGGTTCGGTCCTCTTCGTCAGATGTCATGATCGGATTTGCTATCACCAAGCCGTAGGCCTCACCTCACAATTTCCTTCTGAACACCCAGCACGTCTTGACACAGTCTACGATCTTGCCTCGTTAACCAAACCCCTAGCAACGGGAATGGGAATAGTGTGTCTTGTGCAAGATGGGATTCTGGATATTGATCAGCCAGTCGAATCCATTTTACCAGAACTACAAGGGAGAGTGGTTGGTCAGGCTACGATACAAGATCTCTTGTGCCATCGATCGGGACTTCCAGGTTGGCGTCCGTATTATGAACACGTATTTCTTCAACATGGGGTATTGACGAGAGAAGTGGAGTCTACACATCGTTTCAATTACCTTGAATATATTGCTCAGGAACCCTTGGAATATTCGCCTAGGACGAATAGTGTCTACAGTGATCTTGGGTTTATTCTACTAGGTTTTGTGATTGAAGCAGTGACAGGGCTGCCTTTACGTCAATATTGTGCCGAACGGATGTATCATCCTCTCAACGCTGAACCTCTTGCCTTTTTCGACAGGGTCGGTCAGGTTTCAGATCGAGAACAATCTTCATATACCTTTGCCAAAACGGAACAGGACATTTGGAGGGGGAGGATGTTAGAAGGTGAAGTTCATGACGAAAATGCCTATGTTCTTGGTGGCGCTGCCGGGCATGCGGGCCTGTTTGGTACAGCGGAGGCTGTGAGTGTGGTGACCAAAGCCTGGTTAGATTCCTATCTTGGTGGAGGTATGTTTTTTGACCCAAAACTTGTTCGGCAATTTACCGCTCGTCAAGGAGAACCGCAGGACTCGAGTTGGGCTCTTGGCTGGGATACGCCATCATCTCCATCTTCTTCCGGCTCTCATTTCTCTTCATCAGCCTTTGGGCATCTCGGGTTTACCGGCACCTCAATTTGGATTGATCCAGAAGTTGAATTAGAAGTGATTCTCTTAACCAACCGCGTCCATCCCACCCGTAAGAACAACAAAATCCGCCAGTTCCGTCCCATGATTCATGATGTGATATATACTGAAGTTATTGGGCGATAAATAGAGAAACGTCAAGCGTATTGAAATTCTGAGTCAGAACAGCATTTTTCTTATATTCTGTGATTCTATTCGAGAGTTTGCTTACAGGCCTCCTCGAATTTCTGCTTCAGTGATACTGATCCAATCATTTTCGTCATTTCCTTGACCTACAATTCTCACGTATTGTCCCGCTTGATCTTGGAAATTATATTCTTCAAGATTCAATGTTCCTCCGCTACTCTCTCTTGGCACGTTGGGATCTCCTATTGTGGTCCAATGGTCGTTGTCCATTGATGATTGGATGAAAAAACGTGCGCTTCGTTGATCGCCTCGATACCAGGCAAGAGAAATCGAAGAGATCACGCGGATGCTGCCTAGATTGATGGAGATGTATTCATCAATACCATTCGCTGCCCAGCGTGATGTTAGATTGGTATCAATAATATTGGTTGGTATGTTTGGGGGCTCGTGGCTACTGGCTTCAACTTCTGTTGTGGGGAGAAGAAGGGGGACGGCTCCCCGTTCAACCGAACCAGTATCACATACAGCATTGCCATTTTCATTTCCATCCACGGGCCGTATATACCCCCTTTGATCCGTGGTGGGGCATCCACCAAACCCGGTGCCATGATCAATGGCTGGACTATCTAACTGAGGTCGGTGTGTCCGTGTGGTTCCACCCCAGTTCGATAGAAGATTGAGATTGGGATCAAGTGGATTATTTTCAGTTCCACTAAGATCTGAGTTGGTCTCAAAGTTACAATCTGACGTTAAGACGCCTACGATATTTCCGCCCAGCGAGGAAATTTGTCCAGGAGAAGATCCTGGTTCGTTAGGTGTATCGGTTCGGCAGTCTGGTGAATAGTCTGAACTATTCTCATTGTCCGTGTTTTCGCTGAGAATAGAATTTGCCATTGTGATGTCACCTTCATTGAAGATACCACCCCCTCCATGAGTCTCAGATCCTACATCGCCTGGTGCCGATCTGGCTTGATTATCTGTAATCGTCGTGAATGAAATATCAGCATCCCCAAAATTCATGACTCCTCCGCCCCGAATTCTAGCGATGTTGCTACTAATCGTGCTATTCCGGATTTCCATGGTGCCTCCGGCATTCCGGATACCTCCCCCACGCGTGGTAAAATTTCCTGTAATCGTACTGTTTTCGATCGTAAGGTCAGCACCCGAGAAATTCATGATCCCAGCACCAGAATGTTGAGTTCCACCTCCACCACCCTGAGGCGGCGTCTCAACGGTTGAATCGTTTGGGATTTTGTTATCTCGGACAGTGCTTCTAAACAGATAGAGACTTCCGTCATTTGCAATTCCTCCTCCTGGAGCACTTGTTTCATTGTCTCTTACGATACTGTCCGTGAGCTCTAACGTGCTTCCTTCCGTGATAGTTATCCCTCCCCCAGACATACTGCTTCCGCCTCTTCCATTTTGAATTGTGAGACCTGATATTTTCACGTCCGCGGAATCATCAGAGGTGCCAATACGTAAAATTCGTGTTTCATGAACCCCATCTACAGCAGTGACAGTAGCACCTGAACCCTGAATGACGACATCTTCAGTTACCTGCAGTCGCCCACCGCCCTGATTCGATGGAAGGTTTAATGGATAAACGCCTGGTGGTATTTCAATGGTGTCTTCAACAATTGTCGCATTCGCTTCTTCAATGGCTGCGCGTAAGGTGCACCGACCTGCATTTGTTGTGATGACCTCAGGTCCACCATTCACGGCAATTTCGCATCGAAAGTCACCAGGATTGGCATCAGGTTGATCAATCATGTTGTTGACTCTATAGGTGCATCCACCTAGCAGCGTTGACCAAAGTATGATGATAGTGAGGAGAGGAAAGTGAAAAGTTTGTTGTAGATGTGAAGGTTTCATGATGTGGCTCCTTAAAAATTTATCTACCTTGCTTAAGTCATAAAAAACTGAAACCAAGTTCACTTACTTATGCAGCAAACTTTATACCAACGTTGTTCGTAGATTTACTCTAAGTGGCTATATAGTTGTTATTGATTTGTAGGAATTGAAAATATTTGTTCCAGGTAAGGAAGGCATGAGCAGCGCGATCTCCCATAACCCCCTTGGGGGGAAGGAAAAATAATTCAGGACGCGAAGAAATTGCTTAATGTACACTCATATAAGTCAAGTCAAGATTTCCCTATACATTTCTAAGTGTTGTTACTCACATACCAGATAAATACATTTACAATGCTCGAGCTCATATAGGTTTTGTGCGGTTGCCCTTGGTCCAGTTTTTGTTCCGATGTCATAATTGAAATGAGAGAAGTATCCAAATCGATATCATTTTTATCTATTAGGATATCAATGTCGTGAATTTCGTTGGGTTTGAAAATTGTTCTTACCGTTCTCATGTTGAATGTGAAAGATAAGAAGTATGGAAATCTAATCGATTCTAAGTCACGCAATAGCCCTTGATGAAGGAAAGTTTCGCATGAACGTATTGAATCAGGATTCTCTGCTCTCTCTGTTAAAAGAACATTTTGGGTTCACCGCATTTCGACCCCTGCAAGAGGAGATCATTCGCGATGCTTTAGCCGGACAAGATGTCGTGGCGCTGTTACCAACGGGAGGTGGAAAGTCACTGTGCTTTCAATTGCCAGCGTTAGCCAGGCCGGGTCTCACTCTGGTGGTCTCTCCGCTCATAGCTTTGATGAAGGATCAAGTGGATGCCCTGCAGGCCAATGGCATTGCCGCGACCTTCTTGAATTCTTCCCTTACTCCACAGGAATCCCATGTCCGATTGCAGGGTTTGCGTCGTGGTGATTACCGTTTACTCTATATTGCACCAGAACGGCTCATGTTGTCGGGTACGCTGAGTGATCTTCAGGGCTGGCAGGTTAATTTGCTCGCCATTGACGAAGCCCATTGCATTAGCGAATGGGGACATGATTTCAGACCAGAATATCGACGATTGGTGGAACTCCGAGAACGCTTTCCTTCTTTACCCATCATGGCGCTGACGGCCACGGCCACGGAACGGGTACGAGAGGATATTCGTCGAGTCCTCAGGCTGGAGGACGGGGCCTATTATGTGGCCAGTTTCAATCGGCCCAACCTGACGTACCGGATACAAGTGAAGGTCAATGCATCTGAACAAGTCCTCGCTTTCCTTCAGACACAATCCCAAGAAAGCGGGATCGTCTATTGCCAAAGTCGAAAAGCCACAGAACAATTGGCAGAACGATTGAAAGCACATGGCATCAAGGCACAGCCGTATCATGCGGGTCTTACAGCTAAAGAGCGGTCACGTTATCAAGAGCTATTTTTGCGAGATGAGGTTCAGGTGATCTGTGCGACGATTGCCTTCGGGATGGGCATCAATAAACCCAACGTGCGATTTGTTATTCATTATGATCTGCCCAAAAACTTGGAAAGCTATTATCAAGAAACGGGCCGCGCTGGTCGTGATGGATTATCCAGCGAATGCCTGCTGTTGTTCAGTGCCGGTGATACAGTTAAACAGCAACGCTTTATCAATGAGAAACCTGATCTCCAAGAACAGCAGATCGCTCGTACGCAATTAGAGCAAATGGTGCAGTATGCCGAATGTGCGACCTGCCGACGTGTCGAATTATTGCAATACTTTGGTGAGGCAATAGATCAGGGAAATTGTGGTGGATGTGATAACTGTCTCTCACCTAGAGATACGTTTGATGGGACAGAAGATGCCATTGCGATTCTGTCATGCGTTGCCCAAATTCGACTTAAAAGTGGATTTGGTGTCGGCCAGAATCATGCGATTGAGGTGTTGTCTGGAGCCAAGACCGAGAAGGTTCGGCGATGGAGCCATGACCGATTACCAGTATATGGAAAAGGGAAGAATGTCCATAGTCGGCCTGAATGGGCCGCCATTAGTCGAGAACTTATTCGACTGGGATATCTCCAACAAATCACTGAGCCATTTACAATTTTAGAACTGACAGCTAAAGGTAAAGACTTTCTGCAAGAACGCCAGCCCATCATGCTCACAAAGCCGATGAGTGCTCCAGAGAAAAAGCCATCATTTGTAGGTAATTGGGCGCATGACGAAATGCTTTTTCATCGTTTGCGAGAACTTCGAAAGACCGTAGCCGACGAACGAGATGTCCCAGCATACATCGTATTCTCCGATGTCGCACTTCGACAAATGGCACGAGAGTATCCAACGAACGAACGAGAGTTTATGCGAATCAGCGGCGTAGGAAATCGGAAATTACAGGAATTCGGAAAGAGTTTTCTTACAGCTATTGCTGAATATGTGAAAACCCACTCACGTCAGAGTTTTTCACGAGAGTCGTCTTCCGCTCCATCACCATCATTATCGTCAAAGAAAAAACAGCTTGGTAATACGGTTCAAGAAACATTACGGTGTTTTCGATTGGGGGATTCTGTAGAAGACATTGCAAAAAAGCGCGGGCTAGTGAAAGCCACTATCTATGGACATCTGCAGCAAGTCATTCAAGCTGGTGAATCTGTGGACATGAGCCGACTGCTG